>NZ_JBHSQK010000087.1:0-105174 GCF_042658055.1 Pseudonocardia lutea | reverse complement strand
AGGTTGTCGACCGAGAGGCTCTTCTCGACGATGTAGCCGCTGAAGTACTCGATGCCGAACTGGCTGCCGGCGAAGGACCAGAACACGACGCCGAAGACCACGGCCACGGCGATGTAGAAGACCGACCAGAGCACCGCCTCGCGGAACCCGACCCGGTGCGGCTTCAGAGCCGCCACCACGAGGTCCAGCGCGAGCAGCAGGACGACCGCCCCGATCGTCACAGCCCACGCCAGCCCGCTGACCTCGAGCACCTGTCCTCCTCGCGGTCGTCCCGCAGTCGTCTCGCTCGTCACGGTCCTGCACGGCCGGCCCCGACGGGCGCCGCCTCCGGCAGGCTACCGATCCCGGGGCCCGTCCGCCCCCGATCAGGACGAAAACGACATTGGCCGCGGTTCGGTTCCCGTCAGCGGGTGCGCTCCACCCGGCAGGTGGCCGAGACGGTTCGGGTGCCCGGCGGCAGCGCGGCGCGTTCCTGCGCCCCGCCGCCGTCGCCGTCGTGCTCGTGGCTCGCCTGCAGCCACGCCCCGGCTCCGGCGTCCGCCTCGACCACGAACAGGTCCCGCACGGACCCGACCGGTGAGTCGAAGGTCAGCACGGACGAAGCGGGACCGGTGTCGGTGCGCAGCGCGGCCTCCGCGGAGAAGGGCAGGCCCTCGGTGAACGGCCGCGCGATCAGCCAGTAGGTGCGGCCCGGGTGCGCGGGCCGCACGACCTCGAGATCCACCCGGATCCGGACGGGGATGCCCGGCGCGCCGTCGTCCGCGGCGACCGACAGAAAGCGGACGTCGCCGCCCGGGCCGCCGACCTCGCAGTTCACCCCGGTCGGGCCGGCCGGCACCGCGAGGGCGGCCGCGCCGGGCAGGGCGAGCGGCGCGACGGGCACGGTGTCGTCCGGTGCCCCGTCCCCCGGTGCACCCGCGCCGAGGAGCAGGCCGAACCCGGTGCCCGCGGCGAACAGCGCGAGCCCGGCGAGGACGAGGGCCGCGACGCGGATCCGGCGGGTGGAGCGCCGGGGCGGGGACGGTGCGGCGGCGGGCCCCGTCCCGGGGCGGTCGGTCGGCGCGTCGGCCGGGTCCTCCGGGTCCTCGCCGGCCGCCCAGGCCTCCCGCGCGGCCGTCCAGCGGGCCTCGAACGGTTCCGGGTCCCGACCGTGCACCACCAGGAAGGCCTTCACCGAGGGCCACCGCGGCAGCGTGCTCCGGCCCTCCGACGTGCGGCGCGGGCCGAGCATCCGGGAGCAGGTGGCCGAGGAGACCGTCACGAGCCCGGGATGGTCGGCGCGGGCGCGCACGATCGCCTCCTCGACCTGCCGCAGCCGGTCGAAGGGCCCCTCGGTGTAGATCTCGCGCAGCGCCGTGACGACGGCGCGGACCGGCTCCGGCAGGTCCTCCTGCACGGGGTCCAGCCCCTTCTGCGGCATCGCCGCCGCCTCCCTCCCCGCCCCCGTCCCGCGTCGACCGACAGTGATCGACTCGTTGCAATGTTGCCGTTGGTTACACCTGTCCGCCGAACGATCACGGAACGGCACCGGGTCCCGGAGCATCGGGCGATCGACGAGACTGCTCCCACGGACCGGCAGGAGGTGAGCACGGGGTGGGCGGACCCACGCGCCTGACGCTGCGTCTCGACGCCCCGGTCGGCACCGCCGTCCAGCTCGGGACACTGGCCGTCCCGCTCGGCCCGGCCGCCGTGCCGGCGGCCCTCCCGCCGCGCCCGTTCGGCTTCGTCGGGCGCCGTCGCGAGCTCGCGGAGATCACCCGGGCGGTCCGCGGCCCGGTGCGCGCGGTGCTGCTGACCGGGCGCCCGGGTGCGGGGACCACGGCGCTGGCCGTCGAGGCCGCGTACCGCCTGGCCCCGCTCTTCCCCGACGGCGTGCTCGCCGAGGACCTGCGCGACCCGGGCGGGGTCCTCCCCGGCCCGGACGCGCCCGCCGCCCGGCTGCTCGCCGGGCTGGGCCTGCCCGTCCCCGGCGGGGCCGCGCAGGCCCGCGCGGCGCTGCGGTCGGCCCTGGCCGAACGGCGCGTCCTGCTCCTGCTCGACGCGGTCGCCGACGCCGACCTGGTCGCCGGGCTCCTGCCGGCCCGGACCGGCTCGTTCGCCCTGCTCACCGCGGCCGGGCCGGTGGCGCTGCCCGAGGACGCCGCGGTGCGGGTGGAGGTGGGCGGCCTGGACCTCGACGACGCCCGCGCCCTGCTCGGCGGCCCGGGTCCGGGCGTCGACGCGCTCGCCGCGGTCTGCGACGGCCTCCCGCTCGCGCTGCGGATCGTCGCCGCGCGGCTGGCCGCGGAGCCCGACCTCACGCCGGACCGGCTCGCCGCCACCCTGCGCGACCGGCACCGCACGCTGACCGGGCTGCGGATCGGCGACCGGACGCTGCGGGCCTCGTACGCCGCGGCCTACGCGCACCTCGGACCGACCGAGCGCCGCGTGCTGCGCGGGCTCGGGGCGATGCCGCTGGCGGACCTGACCCCGGCGACGGCGGCGGCGCTGGCCGGGTTGGACCCCGGGTACGTCGAGCCGGCGCTCGCCGTGCTGGCCGCGGCCCACCTCGTGGAGCGGCGGCCGGGCACGCCCCCGCGCTACGCGCTGCCCGGCCCGGCGCGGCGGTTCGCCGAGGAGGCGCTGCGCGACACCGGCGGCGAGCGGCTGACCACCGCCGGCCGGGAGCGGGTCGCGCGCACCTACGTCCGCGCGCTCGACCGCGTCCGGCCCACCCCGGGCCGCCCGGCGGACCACGCCTGGTTCGCGGCCGAGTGGGACAACCTCGTGGTGGTGGCCGAGGACCTCGAACGCGGCGACCGGTCCTGCCTGGACCACCTCGCGGACGTCCTCGCGGACCGCGACGCGCTGCGGGCTCCGTGGCCGCGCTGGTACCGCGTGCAGGCCGCGGCGCTGCGGTGCGCGGAGGCGACGGGCCCACCGGAGCGGCGTGCCGAGCTGCAGGTGCGGATCGGGGTCGCGCAGCGCGAGCGCGGCCGCGCGGACCTGGCGCTCGCCGCCCTCGACGGGGCGGAGCAGCGGTTCCTCGGCGCCGGTGATCCCGTCGGGGCCGCCGGGGCGCTGCGGGCGCGGGCCGAGGCGCACCGGGAGCGGGGCGAGCCGGACCGGGCCGAGGAGCTCTACCTGCGGGTGGTCGCGATGCTGCGTACCCACCGCGGCGCCGAGGCGATGGAGACCGCGGCGTGGGCCCTGCACGGGCTGGGGGCGGTCTCGTGCGCCCGGGGGCGCATCGAGCGGGCGCTGCAGTGCGAGGCGGGCGCGCTGGAACGGTTCCGCGTGCTGGACCACCCGGCCGGCCAGGCCGCCGTCCGGCAGGGCATCGGCGACGCCCGCCGGGCCGCGGTGGCCGCGGGCGACGGGCCGGGCGAGGCGCGGGCGCGCCGCTGGCTCGCCGCCCTCGCTCACCAGGACTCGAACGGGTGCTCCGTCGGCAGCGCGGCGCCGTCGTGGCCGAGCAGCGCGAGGACGTCCTCGTCCGTGGCGAAACCGGACGGGGCCGGCCGGGTGCCCTCCTCGGGCTCGTCGGAGCTCACCGCGCGTCCTCCCGCTGATCGGTCCTCGGACCCGGATGGTCGCCGGGATCGGCAACCGTGATGTCGCACCCGTGCCACCTGCGGCGATCAGCCCCCGGACTCCCCCAGCCGCCGCTCGAGGCCCGCGAGGTCGAGCACCCGCAACTTCCGCGGCGAGGACCGGTAACCGGTGTCGACCAGCCCCGCCTCCTGCAGCCGGGCCAGTTCGAGCCCGACGATCCGCGGCCGGGCCCCGACCAGATCGGCGATCTTCGGCTGGGCCAGCGGCACGTCGACGACCACGGAGCCGCCGGGGCCCGGGACGCCGAACTCACGGGCGTGGTCGAGCAGCACGCGACCGATCCGGGTGCCGATCCGGCCCTGCGTGTACCGGACCCGCCGGTCCGTGACCGCCCGCATCTTGGCGACGACGGCGGCGGTGACCGCCCGCTGCGCCTCCGGGTCCGCACCGAGGAACCGGTCGAGTGCCGGGCGGGGCAGCACCCGGCACCGGGTGCGGACGGCGGCGCGGACCATGGCCGAGCGCGGCCGGCGGTCGACGTAGCCGAACTCGCCGAGCAGGGAGCCGGGCCCGCGGAAGGCGAGGAACACCTCCGCCCCGTCCGCGGCGGTGACGCTCACCGTGGCGAGGCCCTCCTCCAGCAGGAGCATCGACTCCGAGGCGGAGCCCTGGAAGAGGATCGTCGTGCCGGGGACGAACTCGGCGGGGTGTCCGAGGGCGCGCAGCGCCTCCCAGAGCGCGGGATCCAGGGCCGGGTCCGGAGCCGGCGCGGCCCGGGGCGCGACGCCGGCCCGCGGGCCGTGCGCCCCCTCGATCCGCTCCTGGGTCGTCACCGACCCCACCCCCCGGTGCCGTGCGGACCGGGCGGCCCGCACGCCGAACCTACCCGGACGGAGGCCCCACCTCGTAGGCTCCCTGTCGGCGGCGGTTCGGGGTACGGGGGCACGGGTGGTCGGACGCCGGGGGGACGCGGGCGAGCGGTTGTGCGTCGCGGTCGACCTGGAGGGCTACGGCAGGCGCTCGGACGCGGCGCAGGAACGGGCGCAGGAGGCGCTGGCAGGGCTGCTCGACACCGCCTGGCGCGCGGCCGGGGCGGGCGGGGTGGCCGGGCCGCTGCGCCAGCCCAACGGCGACGGCGAGGTGGCCCTGCTCGGGCCGGAGGCCGAGCCGACCGCGGTCGTGGCGATGCTGGTGGCGCTGCGCGCCGGGTTGGCGGCGCTCAACCGGTCCGCCCCGCAGGAGCGGCTGCGGCTGCGCGCGGCCGCCCACCGCGGCCCGGGCCGGCCGGCCCGCAACGGCTTCGCGGGCAGCGGCGTGGTCCGCACCTGCCGGTTCCTCGGGTCGCGCGCGCTGCGGGCCGACCTGGCGCATCGGCCCGGCGCCGACCTCGCGGTCGCGCTGTCCGATCCGCTCTTCGGCGAGCTGCGCGGCGTGCTGCGGCCCGCGGACTTCCGGCGCGTGCTGGTCGTCGAACCGGCCAAGGTCTTCTCCGGCCACGCCTGGCTGCACACGGGCGGCCCGCTCCCGGCGAGGGTGAGCGACACGGTCGAGACCGGCGAACCGGGGCGGACCCCCGGGCCGGAGGGCGCCACGATGCGGATCGAGATCGCCGACGGCGGCCAGGTCGGCGCCGTCGTCCAGGCGCGGGAGCTGCACGGCGGCCTCGTCCTCGGTCCGCCGGGCGCCCGGGGCGGCCGGTGACCGGGCCGGAGCTGGATCTGCGGGTCGCCGGGCCCGTCGGGACGGTCGTGCAGGTGGGCCGGGTGGTCCTCGAGCCCCCGGGGGCGCCGCCGGTCGAGGCGGACACCCTCGTGGGCCGGGAGGACGAGCTGGCCGCGGTGCTGCGGGCGATCGACGCCGGGGCACCCGGTGTGGTGCTCGCCGGCGGGCCCGGGCTGGGGACCACGGCCCTGGCGCTCGCCGCCGCGGCGCGCCTGTCCGCGCGGTTCCCGGGCGGGGTCCGGTTCGTGCCGTTGGGCGGATCGGACGCGGGGTCGGCGCTGCGCGAGCTGCTGCGTGACCTCGGGGTGCGCGCGGGCGAGATCCCGAGCTCGACGCCGCACCGCACGGCCCTGCTGCGCACGGTCCTCGCGGCGACGCCCACCCTGCTGGTGCTCGACGGCGCCCGCGCGGCCGGCCAGGTCCGCGCGCTGCTGCCCGGTGGGGGGTCGTCGGTGCTGGTCACCGCGGACGAGGCGCTCGACGAACTGCGCCTGGACGGTCTGACCGCGATCGCGGTGCGGGGCCTGCCGCCCGGCGCGGCCGCCGCGCTGCTGGCCGCGAGGGCGCACCTCGACCTCAGGACGTCGGGCCCACCGCCCGACGGCCTGGTGACGCCGGGGGCCGCGCTGCTCGCGGCCTGCCACGGCTCGCCCCTCGCCGTGCGTCTGCTGGCGGGCGCCTGCCCCACCCCGGCGGCGGCGCTGCGGGCGCTCGAGGAACTGCGGGCACTGCCCGGTGCGCGGCACGACGCGCTCGCAGCCGCTCGCGCCGCGGCCCGGATCGCGCTCGCCCCGCTGCCCGCCGCGGAGCGGGAGGTGCTGGAGGCGGTGCGGGCCGCCGGACTGCCGGCGGTGGACCCCGCGCGCTGCGCCGCCCTGCTCCCGGACGGGACACCGGTCGGCACGCTGCTGGGCGCCCTGCTCCGGCGCGGGCTGCTCAGTCCCCGGCCCGGCCCGGGCGCCGGCCCGTGGTGCGCCCTGCCCACCGCCGTCGCGGACGTGCTGCCGGTCGAGGGGCCGGCGGCGGACGTGCCGCCGCTCGACGCGTCCCCGGACTGCGTGGCCCCGACCGGCCGGTGCGCCGCCCCGGTCCTCCCGTCCGACGCCGCGGCGGCACCGGACCACCCGGCGCCACCCGTCGGCGACCCCAGCACCCTCCTGCAGCGGCTCGCCCGGCAGGCCGCCGCGCACGCCGACCCGGCCCTCGGTGCCGACGCCCTGGTCCACCTCGCCGCCGCTCGCACCCGCCGGGACGACGACACGGCCGCCCTCGCCGCCGCCACCGCCGCGCTCGACCTCGCCGACCGCACGGGCGACCCGGTGCTGCTCGGCCGCGCCACCCACCGCCTCGCCGCCGCGCTCGCCGCCGCGGCGGACCCGGGTGCACCGGGCGGAGCCGCCTCCGCGGCCGCCCTGCGCGAGGCCCGCACCGCCTTCGACGTCGCCGTCGAGCTCCTCGCCGGCCGCGACGACGCCGCGCACGCCCACGCCCTCACCGACCGCGCGCGCCTGGCCCGGCGGCGGGACCGTCCCGCCGAGGCCCTGGCCGACCTGCACGCCGCGCTCGCGCTGTACCGCACACTCGGCCTGCCCGCCGACGTCGCCGCGACCTGGCAGGAGGTCGCCGCCGTCGAGCGGGCGACCGGGAACCCGTGCCGCGCCGTCGCCGCCCACCGCTCCGCCCTGGCCGCGCTCGCCGAGGCGGGTGACCCGACCGCCCGGGCCTGGACCCGGCTGGCCGCCGGCCTCGTGCAGGTCGGGGAGCTCCCGGAGGGGGCCCGGGCGGACCTGCTCGCGGCCCGGCTGGCCGACTCCCCCGCCGCCCGCTCCGTCCGGGAGCTCCGCGAGCTGGACCCGGCCGCGCCCGACTGGGCGCTCGTCGTCGCGTCGACCGGGCACCACGCCGGCGGAGAGTGATCAAGAGCACATCGGACCCGCCCGGGTCAAGGTGTTCCCGGAACGAAGCCGTGCCCGGGACTGCGTCGCCGCGCACGTCGCGGGCTTGACAAACGCTCGGTTGACTGGGGTGCACGTCAACCAGCCCGTCTGCAGAGTCGCAGCCTGGAGGTAGCACGCGCATGACCAACGACAGGACGGTCGACGCCGTCATCGTCGGGGCCGGGTTCTCCGGCCTCTACCAGCTCCACCGCTTCCGCGAGCTGGGCCTGACCACCCGGGTGTTCGAGGCCGCCTCCGGCGTCGGCGGCACCTGGTGGTGGAACCGGTACCCCGGCGCCCGGTGCGACGTCGAGAGCCTCGCCTACTCGTACTCCTTCTCCCCGGAGCTGGAGCAGGAGTGGACCTGGAGCGAGAAGTACGCCACCCAGCCCGAGATCCTCGGCTACGCGCAGCACGTCGCCGAGCGCTTCGACCTGGAGCGCGACATCACCTTCGACACCCGGGTCGAGAGCGCGGTCTACGACGCCGAGCGCCGGCGCTGGACGATCACGACCGACACCGGCGAGGTCGTCGACTGCCGCTGGTTCGTGATGGCGACCGGCTGCCTCTCGGTGTCGAAGGCGCCCGAGATCCCCGGCGCCGAGCGCTTCCAGGGCCCGACCTACCACACCGGCCACTGGCCGCACGAGGGCGTGGACTTCACCGGGCAGCGCATCGCGGTGATCGGCACCGGTTCCTCCGGCATCCAGTCGATCCCGATCATGGCCGGGCAGGCCGCGGACACCGTCGTCTTCCAGCGCACGCCCAACTTCTCGATGCCCGCCGGCAACCGGCCGCTCACCGAGGAGGAGGTCGCCGCCCGCAAGGCGACGTACCGGGAGTACCGCAAGGCGCAGCAGCTCTCCACGTTCGGGGTGCCGGTCCCGGAGCCCACGCAGTCCGCGCTGGAGGTCCCGGAGGAGGAGCGCACCGCCACCTACCAGGCCGGGTGGGAGCAGGGCAACCTCGTCGCGGTGCTCGCCTCGTACACGGACACGCTGGTGGACAAGGACGCGAACGAGACCGCCGCCGAGTTCGTCCGGTCGAAGATCCGCGAGAAGGTGCGCGACCCCGAGCTGGCCGAGCTGCTCTCCCCGCGCAGCTTCCCCTACGGCACCAAGCGGCCGTGCCTGGACAGCGGCTACTACGAGACCTTCAACAAGGACAACGTGCACCTCGTGGACATCCGGCGGACTCCGCTGGTGGAGATCACCGAGAAGGGTGTGCGGACCTCCGAGAACGAGTACGAGGTCGACGCGATCGTGTTCGCCACCGGCTTCGACGCCATGACCGGCGCGATCACCCGGGTCGACATCCGCGGCAAGAACGGGGTGTCGCTGAAGGAGAAGTGGGGCGAGGGCCCCCGCTCCTACCTGGGCCTGTCGGTCGCCGGGTTCCCGAACCTGTTCACGATCACCGGCCCGTCGAGCCCGTCCGTGCTGTCGAACATGATGGTCTCGATCGAGCAGCACGTGGACTGGGTCACCGACTGCGTCCGGTGGATGCGGGACAACGGCGTCGAGGAGCTCGACGCGACGCCCGAGGCCGAGGACGAGTGGGTGCGCCACGTCGAGGAGGTCGGCGACACGACCCTCTACCCGACCGCGGACTCCTGGTACATGGGCTCGAACGTCCCCGGCAAGCCGCGGGTCTTCATGGCCTACATCGGCGGGGTCGGCGTGTACCGCGAGCGGTGCGACGACGTCGCCGCCAAGGGCTACGAGGGCTACACGAAGTACCCGGACGTCACGGCGGCGCCGGAGAAGCAGTCCGCCTGATCCCCGCGAGTCGGCACTCCTGAACCACCGAACCGCACATCCCGGGAGCTCCCGGGATGTGCGGTTCGGTGTACGGGGACCGCCGACTCGCGGGACGGGTCAGACGGTGAGGCCCGCGTCGGCGCCGGCGTTGACCGCGCGGACGAAGTCGGCCGGGGACTCGGCGTCGCCGAGCACCCGCACCTCGATCCCCTGCGCCTCGCCGAGCTCCAGCCCGGCGGTGACCGCCGAGCCGGTCGGGCGCCAGCCGATGGCCAGGGCGACGAGGTCGGCGTCGAGCGCGTGGGCGGTGCCGTCGGCCTCCTGCCAGTGCACGACCCCGGGCTCGATCCCGACGACCGTGGCCCGGGTCAGGACCTCGACGCCGTCCTTCTTCAGCTGCCGCACCAGCTGCCGGCGGGTGATCGCCTCGATCCCGCGGCCGATGCTGCCGCGCATCTCGACGATCGTGACCTCGGCCCCCCGCGCCCGCACGAGCTCGGCGGTCTCGCAGCCGGTGGCACTGCCGCCCACCACGACCAGCCGCGTCCCGGGCCCGACCTCGACCTCGCCGCGCAGCAGCTTCTGGGCGTCGTGCACGGTGGGCCCGTCGATGCCGGGGATCGGCGGCACGAGCGGGTCCGCACCCGTCGCGACGATCACGACGTCCGGCCGCTCGGCCGCCACGGTCCCCGCCGAGACCGGCGCCGACGTGTGGATCTCCACCCCGAGTGCGGTGAGCCGTCGCGCCTGGTGCGCGCGGAACCGCAGCACCTCACGCTTGCTCGGGGCCAGCCCGGCGACCTCCAGCTTCCCGCCCAGCTCCGCGTCCCGCTCCCAGATCGACACCTCGTGCCCGCGCAGCCGGGCGAGCCGCGCCGCCTCCAGCCCCGCGGGCCCGGACCCGACCACCATGACCCGCCGCGGCCGCGCCGCGGGCTTGACCTCCCAGGTCACCTCGCGGCCGACCTCGGGGTTCACCGAGCAGCGGGCCCGCTCGCCGCGCCCGACCAGGTCGACGCACGCGTTGCAGGCGATGCAGGGCCGCAGCTCGTCCCGGCGTCCGTCGCGGACCAGCAGCGGCCAGTCCGGCTCGGCGATCAGGCCACGTCCGAGCAGCACCATGTCCGCCTCGCCCGACCCGACCACGGCCTCGGCGAGCTCCGGGTCGTCGAGCCGGCCGACGGCCATCACCGGCACCGCCACGGCCTGCTTGACCGCCCGGACCAGCGGCCGCATGTGCCCGCGCGACACGGACATCGGCGCCAGGGTCTGCTGCAGCGTCAGCCACGTTCCCGAGGACACCGAGATCGACGCGACCCCGGCCTCCTCGAGCCGCCGCGCGACAGCCACCGCCGACTCCAGGTCGAACCCGCCGGGCTCGGCGTCGGTGCCGTTGAGCCGCCACACCAGCGGCAGGTCGCACGCCGCGACGATCGCCCGGGCGACCTCCACCGAGAACCGGGCGCGGTTCTCCAGCGAACCGCCGTAGGCGTCCGTGCGGTGGTTGTGCTGCGGGGACAGGAAGTTCGACGGCAGGTAGCCGTGCGCCCCGTGGACCTCCAGGTAGTCGAACCCCGCCTCCTGCGCGTACCGGGCCGCCCGCGCGTAGTCGGCGACGATCCGCTCGATCTCCGGCACGGTCAGCTCGTGCGGGATCGGCGACGCCGAGTTCAACGGCACCGGCGAGGGCGCCACCGACGGCCCCTCCACGACCTGCCGGCCGGGGTGCATGAGCTGCACGCCGACCGCGACGTGGGCGCCTTCTCCGACCCGCCCGTGCAGGGCCTCGACGACCCGGCGCAGCCCGGGCAGGTACTCCTGCCCGCAGATCCGCGGCTCCGGCCCGACGGTGTCCGCCGAGACCAGGCAGCCCTCCACCGTGATCGCCCCGACGCCCCCCTCGGCCCGGCGGCGGTAGTAGGCCACCGTGTCGTCGGTGATGAACCCGCCGTTGTCCAGGCAGGTGCCCATCGGGGCCATGACCAGGCGGTTCTTCAGCGTCAGCGAGCCGAGCCGGACCGGCGTGAAGAGCACGCTCACGACAGGACCTTCAGCGCGCGGACCGGGCACGCGTCGACGCCAAGCCTGGCGTTGTCCTCCTCGCCCGCGGGCACCTCACGGTCCGGCCCGACGGCCGAGTAGCCGTCGTCGTCGAGGGGGAAGAGGTCCATGTCGACGATCGAGCACTGGCCGTGCGCCTCGCAGACCTCCGGGTCGACGCCGATCCTCATCGGGCCGTCCTCACGAGTGGGTCACCACCAGCTGCTCCATCGAGCGGGAGGCCAGCACGTCCTTCCACACCGGCTCCTCCGCCAGCGCCAGCCCGGGCAGCCGCTCGACGATCCGCGCCACCGCGATCCGGGTCTCCGTCCGCGCCAGCTGGGCGCCGATGCAGGCGTGGATGCCCTTGCCGAAGGCGACGTGCGGGTTCGGGCTGCGGCCCAGGTCGAGCGCGTCCGGGTCGGCGAACTTCTCCGGGTCCCGGTTGGCGGAGGCGAGCACGAGGTGCACCCGCTCCCCCGGCCGGATGGTCTTCCCGCGCACCTCGGTCTCGGCGACCACCCAGCGGTTGAGCACCTTGATCGGGCCGTCGAAGCGCAGCAGCTCCTCGACGGCGGGACCGATCAGCGCGGGGTCGCGGCGCAGCCGGTCGAGCTGGTCGGGGTGGCGGAGCAGCGCCAGGACCGAGTTCGCGATCGAGTTGGTGGTGGTCTCGTGGCCGGCGAAGAGCAGCAGCGCGCACATGCCGACGAGCTCGTCGTCGGTCAGCCGGTCGTCGCCCTCGCGGGCCATGAGGGCGGACAGCATGTCCTCGCCCGGCTCGGCCCGGCGCTCCCCGATCAGCGCGTGGAAGTAGGCCTCCATCCCGCGCAGCCCGCGCAGCGCCCGCTCGTGCCGGTCCGCCCGCGCCGCGCCGCCGGTGCCGAAGGCGACCAGCGCGAGCTCGTCCGACCACTCGCGGAACCGGTCGCGGTCCTCCGGCGGCGCGCCGAGCATCGTCGCGATCACCGTGGCCGGCAGCGGGTAGGCGACCTCGGAGATCAGGTCCCGCGGTCCGGAGCCGCGCAGGAACGCGTCGACGTGCTCGTCGACGATCCGGGTGATCATCGCGTCCATCGCCGCGATGCGCTGCCCCTTGAACGCGCCGGCCGCGAGCTTGCGCAGCCGGGTGTGCACCGGCGGGTCGTTGACGACCATCCAGCCCGTCATCAGGCCGAGCACGCCGGTCGCGGCGGACCGGGCACCGGCCTGCCGCTTGCGTTCCAGCACGGGGCGGACCCGGTCGTTGGAGAAGGCCTTGTTCTGGAAGGCGGCCGAGACGTCGTCGTAGCGGGTGATCAGCCAGGCCCGGTGGGCCTCGCTCCAGTGCACCGGGTCGCTCTCGCGCAGGGCCCGGACGACGGAGAACGGGTCCGCGCTCGCCGCCGGGGTGGTCAGGTCGACGGAGTCGATTCCGGGCACGGTCACGACGCACTCCCCACGGTCGGCCGGGACAGGCTGCGGGCCAGGCCCAGGCGGTCGCGCACGATCCGGCCGCCGGTCACCCGGCCGTCGGCCACGGTGACGAGCCCGACGAGGTGCAGCGTGCCGGGCGCGCCGGCGAGCGCGGCGTCGTCGATCCCGGCGTCGGGGCCGAGCCCGCCCACGTACGTGCCGGTGCGGGTGACCCGGAAGGCGACGTGCGGGCCGGCCGAGAACAGGTCGTCGACCTGCGACGACGCGTCGGCGAGCAGGAGGTCTGTGGCTCCGTCGTCGAGGGTGACCGGGCCGGGCGCGGCCTCGTCGACCCAGGCCCGAACCACCGCCTCGGCCTCCGGGTCCGGGGCGAGCGCCACGGTGTCCCACGGTGCCAGCGCCGGCGGCTCGACGTCCGCGGGCACGCCCGAGGCGAGCTGCCGCCGTCGGGCCAGGTAGTCCTGCTCCACGAAGTTCTCGACGAGCTTGGTGCCGTTCCAGCGGTACAGCCCGAGCCCGGTCCACGCCGCACCCCGGCCGTCGTGCTTGACCGAGCGCCCGTGTTCGGAGAACCGCATGGCCAGCCGGTCGCCGTTGGTCACGATCTCGTGCACCGTCAGGCACAGGCCGGGGAACTGCGCGAACTGCTTCTGCGACGCCGGGATGTAGAGCTCGTCGCGGCCCGTCACCTCGTGCGGGCCCATCCGCAGCGTGTAGCCCGGCTCCATGATCTCCGGGCAGACCGAGACGTCGTGCCGGTTGGTGTAGTCGTTGACGTAGCGCCGCATGAGCGCGACGAACGGCTCCATCACCGCCCCTCGAACTTCGGCGCGCGCTTCCCGACGAACGCCGCGATCCCCTCGGCGGCATCGGCCGTGGCGTGCAGGGTGGTCAGCGCGGCCGTCGAGTGGTCGAACTCCCCGCGGTCCACGCCCCGGTTGACCAGTTTCTTCCCCGTGGCCAGCGCGAGCGGGGCCATCCCCGCGATCCGGGCGGCGATCTCCCGCGCGGTGTCCATCAGCGCCGCCGCCGGCACCACCTTCTGGGCCAGCCCGATCCGCAGCGCGGTCTCGGCGTCGACCCGCTCCCCGGAGAACATCATCAGCTTGGTCCAGTGCCGCCCGATCACCGACGGCGCGCGCAGCACCCCGAAACCGGGCACCAGCCCGACCGCGCTCTCCGGCATGCCGAAGGTCGCGGTGTCCGCCGCGACGACGACGTCGCAGGCCAGGGCCAGCTCGCAGCCGCCGCCCAGGGCGTAGCCGTTCACCGCGGCGATCACCGGCAACGGGGACTCCTCGACCGCGGCGAAGGTCCGCATGCAGTCCTGCTGGAACGCCCGCTTGGCCGCGACGTCGGTCAGCGCGGCGAAGCTCGCGATGTCGCCGCCCGCCGAGAACGCCTTCTCCCCCGCCCCGGTGACGATCACCGCCCGGGTGCGGCCGTCGGCCTCGAGGGTGGCCAGCGCCTCGCGCATCTCCACCCAGAAGCCGCGGCCCATCGCGTTGAGCCTCGCCGGGTCGTCGATCGTCAGCGCGGCGACGGCCCCCCGGCCGTCGCCGACCTCCTCGACCTCCACCCGCACGTTGCGGGTGGCGATCCCGTTCTGGCTGGTCACAGGGCGCCTCCGAGAGACAGTCCACCGAGCGCGATGTCGATGCTCGCCGCCACGACCTCCCGGGTCCGGCCCGGTTCGACGACGTCGTCGAGCGAGAGGTGCGCGGCGGCCTCCCAGGGCTCCGCCTCGCTGATCCATTCCGCCGTGAGCTCCGCGACGAGCGCGGCGTGCGCCTCCGGGCCCTGCTCGGCGAGCACCGTCTCCAGCTTCCGCCGGTGGATGGTGCGGATCCCGGTCTCCGGGGCCATGAACCCCAGCTCGGCGCTCGGCCAGGCGTAGAGGAAGTCGGGCCTGGTCGGGCGCCCGCCCATCGCGAAGTGCCCGCCGCCGTAGGCCTTGCGCAGCACCACGCCGACCTTGGGCACCGTGGCCTCGGCGATCGCCGAGACCAGCGCCTCGTAGCCGTGCAGGATCCCGCCCCGCTCGGCCTGCGTGCCGATCATCAGGCCCGGCACGTCGTGCAGGAACACCAGCGGCAGCCCGAAGGTGTCGCACAGCTGCACGAACACCTTCTCCTTCGCCAACGCCGCCGGGTCCAGCGCGCCCGCCCGCACGATCGGCTGGTTCCCGACCAGCCCCACCGGGCGGCCCTCGATCCGGGCCAGCGCGCACAGGAGGCTCGACCCCCAGCCGTCGGCCCAGGGCAGGATGCTGGCCTCGTCCGCCACGCAGGCGAACACGTCGCGCATGTCGTAGCCCGACCGCGTCCCGAGCGGGACGATCTCCTCGAGGTCCTTCGGGTCCCGCCCCGGCGGGAGCGGCGGCGCCACCGGCGGTCGCTGCGCGGAGTTCTGCGGCAGGTAGGACAGGAAGGCGGCGATCGCGTCCATCGCGTCGGCCTCGGTGTCCACGACCAGGTGCGCGTTGCCCGCCTCGGTCGCGGCCGCCGGGCCGCCGAGCTCGGAGTCGGTGACCTTCTCGCCGATCGCCGGCTCCACGACGCTCGGCCCGGACAGTGCGATCGACCCGGAGCGCACCATCACCACGTAGTGCGCGGTGGAGGCGTGCAACGCCGAGTCGCCGTAGCTCGGGCCCAGCACCGCGGCCGCGCGCGGCACCACCGGCTGACCCGGCGGCGGCTTGAGGAACGTGGTGAAGTCCAGCGGGAGGCCGGAGAACCGCCACCCGGAGACGTCGGGCATCCGGCCGCCGTCGGCGTCGCAGAGCAGGACGAGGGGGAAACCGTGCCGCTGCGCGTGCTCGATCAACCGCCCCTGCTTGCGCATGCTGATCGGGGCGGTGGTGCCCGCGACCACGCTGGAGTCGATGCCGATCACCCCGATGCGGCGGCCGTCGAGCAGGCCGAAGCCGGTGACCACCGCGTCGCCCGGGATGGGCTTCTCGCGCCGCAGCTCGGGCAGGGCGAGCGCCCCGATCTCGAACCACGTGTCCCGGTCGACGAGCAGGTCGATCCGCTCACGCACGGGCAGGCGACCGGACTCCCGGTGCCGGCGCAGGCCCTCCGGGCCGCCGCTGGCGTGGGCGGCCTCCTGCTTCTCGCGCAGGAGCGCGATCCTGCCCGCCATGGTGTGCGCGCCGGTGTCTCCGGGGGGAGCACTGGCCGCACTGCCACCGGAGGCACCGCCGGGGGTGCCTCCTGGCGCCGTGGGGCCGTCCGTTGCCGTCACGGGACCTCCGCTCGTACCGGTGTCCGTCGGGTCTCACCGACGGACGCTAGACTACCAGACGGTCGATTGGTAGACAGACTTCGTCGACCCCCCGAGTAGAGCGGAGCGACCCGTGTCGATCCAGACCGTCCTCGTGGCGAACCGCGGCGAGATCGCCGTGCGGATCATCCGGTCCTGCCGGGAGCTCGGCCTGCGGGCCGCCGCGGTGTACTCCGATGCGGACGCCGACGCGCTGCACGTCCGGCTGGCCGACGAGGCACACCGGATCGGTCCGGCCCCGGCCCGGGCCTCGTACCTGGACGTCGACGCCCTCCTCGGCGCGGCCAAGGCCGCGGGCGCCGACGCCGTGCACCCCGGGTACGGCCTGCTCAGCGAGGACGCCGGGTTCGCCGAGGCCGTCACGGGCGCGGGGCTGACGTTCGTGGGGCCGTCGGCCGGGGTCATCGCCCGGATGGGCGACAAGGTCGCCGCCCGCGCGCTGGCCGAGGAGTGCGGGGTCCCGGTGCCGCCGGGGACCGGTGACCTCTCCGCGGAGGAGGCCACCCAGGCAACGGCCGAGCTGGGGTTCCCGCTGGTGGTGAAGGCGTCGTTCGGGGGCGGCGGGCGCGGGATGCGGGTGGTGCACTCCGCCGACGAGCTGGCCGACGCCATGGCCGCCGCCGGGCGTGAGGCCGGCGCCGCGTTCGGGCGGTCCGAGGTGCACCTCGAGCGGTACCTGGAGCGCCCGCGGCACGTCGAGGTGCAGGTGATCGGGGACGCGCACGGCACCGTCGTGCACCTCTTCGACCGGGACTGCTCGGTGCAGCGGCGGCACCAGAAGCTGATCGAGGAGGCGCCGGCATCCGGGCTGTCGGACACGCTGCGCGCGCGACTGCTCGACGCCGCCGTCACGCTCGCCCGGGAGGTGGGCTACGTCGGGGCGGGGACCGTCGAGTTCCTCGTGCTGCCGACGTCCGAGGAGTTCTTCTTCCTCGAGATGAACACCCGGCTGCAGGTCGAGCACGGCGTGACAGAGTTGGTCACGGGGCTGGATATCGTCGCCACGCAGCTTCGGGTGGCCGACGGCGCGCCGCTCCCCTTCACCCAGGACGACGTCCGCGTCTCGGGTCACGCGATCCAGGCCCGGATCGCGGCCGAGGACCCGTGGGCGGACTTCCGGCCCGCCCCCGGGGCGATCACCGGGCTCGCGCTCCCGCTCGGGCCGGGGGTGCGCAACGACTTCGGCGTCGAGGCAGGCGGCGGCCCGGGCAGCAGGGTCGCCGCCGAGTACGACTCGATGTTCGGCAAGGTGCTCGCGCACGGCGCGGACCGCGAGGCCGCCCGCCGCCGGCTCGTCGCCGCGCTCGGCGAGCTGCGGGTGGAGGGCGTCCCGACGACGGCGCCCTACCTGCGCGAGGTGTTGGACTCGGAGTCCTTCGCCGCCGGCACGCACGACACCGGCTCGGTGCAGCGGGAGTGGGTGCCGGACCCCGCGGCGAAGCCCGGCGCCGGGGTCGGCCCCGGAGCCGGTGGCGGTACCGGTGTCGGCGCGGTGGGCGCCGGGCCGGCCGGGTCGGGCGCGGTCGGGTCCGGCGCGCTCGGCGGCGTGGGGTCGGGCGGCGCGACCGTGCCGACCCGCAGGGTCCGCATCGCGACCGACCGCGGCCCGGTGGAGGTGGCGGTCTACGGCCGCACCGTCAGCCCGGGCGCCACGGCCACGGCCTCCACCCGGCCGACCCGCGAGTCCGCCGGCGCGGCGGCGGGAGCATCCTCCGCGGCCGGCGCCGTGCCCGTCGCCCCGATGGACGCGACCGTCGTCGAGGTCCGGGTGCAGCCCGGCCAGGAGCTGGCGCCCGGTGACGTCGTCGCGGTGCTCGAGGCCATGAAGATGGAGATGGAGATCCGCACGGAGGTCGGCGGCACGGTCGGCGAGGTCCTCGCGACACCCGGCGCCCCGGTCGCCGCCGGTTCCCCCCTGGTCACCCTGACCCGACGGCCGTGATCACGATCTCGGCGAGGCCGGGCCCGACGGGTCCGTGACCACGGGCGGCAGCCCCGGACGACTCTCACCGCGAGGCGCGCGCCCGCAACGCCTCCTCGCTCGCGATCCCGCGGATCGCCATCTCCGCCATCTCGGCCCCGATCTGCTCGGGGGTGAAGGTGCCGCCGGGACGGAACCAGCGGTACACCCAGTTCGTCGACCCCAGGATGGAGAGGGCCGCCAGCCGCGGGTCGAGGTCGGCCCGCACGAGCCCCTCGGCCTGGCCCTGCTCGACCAGGTCGCGGAACACGCCCTGGTAGGCGTGCTCGGAGCCGAGGATCTCCTCGCGCCGCTCGGGCGGGAGGGCCGACAGCTCGTGGAGGAAGACCGCGGTGGGGACGAGGTTGCGGCAGGTGTGCTCGACGTGCCCGCGAATCACGCTCTCCAGCCGCTCCAGCGGCCCGCCGGGCACCTCCGCCCGGGACCGCACGACGGCCAGGCCCTCCTTGTGGACGGCGCTGATCACGTCGAAGAGCAGGTCCTCCTTGGACTGGATGTAGTAGTAGAGGCTGCCCTTGAGCATCCCGAGCCGGTCGGCGATGTCCTGGAGGGACGCGCCGTCGTAGCCCTTCTCGTAGAACACCTGGGTGGCGACCTCGATCAGCTCGGCCCAGCGCTCCTCGCGGGGTTTACGCTCTCCCCCGGAACGCCGCGCACTCCGCCCGGCCGGCTGCCGCATCCCCGCTCCCCTCGCCGCGGTCGAATCGCAGGAGCCTACCAAACGGTCGACAGTCATCGGGCGACCTCACGGTCCCTGTCCCGCTGCGCCCCCTCGCCCTACTTGACGTTCGCGCCGGCGTCGACGGGCAGCGTGACGCCGGTGATGTAGCGGGCCTCGTCGCTGCCCAGGAAGAGCACGGCGTTGCTGATGTCGATCGGCTCCACCCAGGGGACCTGCAGCGCGTTGAGCGACAGGAAGCCGGGCAGCGCCTTCTCCTGGCTGGGCTCCGGGTCGTCGGGCGCGAAGAGCTTCCAGGTGCCCGGGTTCTGGATCATGTCGGTGTCCACGTTGGTCGGGTGGATCGTGTTGACGCGGATGCGGTGCGGCGCCAGCTCGTTGGCCAGCGTACGCATCAGCCCGACGATCCCGTGCTTGGTCGACACGTAGTGCCCGACGTTCTGGATCCCCTTCAACCCGCCGATCGAGCTGGTGAACATCAGCGACCCGCCCCCGCGCTCGATCAGGTGCGGCACAGCCGCGCGGGCGGTGTTCCAGACGCCGGTGAGGTTGACGTCGAGCATCTCCTGCCACATCTCGTCGGTGATCTCGAACGCGGCGCCGAAGCTGGCGATGCCCGCGTTGGCCACCGCGATGTCGAGCCCGCCGAGCTCGGTGACGCCCTCGTCGACCGCCGCGGTGAGCGCGGCGCGGTCGCGGACGTCCGCCACCCGCGCGACGATCCGCCGGTCGAGCTTCTCCACCTCGGCGACCGTCTCGGCGAGGTCGGCCGGGGTGGCCGGCGGGTACTTGTCCACCGTGGCCAGCGGCCCGCAGAGGTCGACGGCGATGACGTCGGCCCCCTCCTGCGCCAGCCGGACCGCGTGGCTGCGGCCCTGCCCGCGCGCGGCACCGGTGATCAGCGCGACCTTGCCCTCGACCCGTCCCGCCATGGCACGTCTCCTCGCGTCGTCGGTCAGCTGTGTCTACCAAACGACCGTCCGACCCGGAAGGGCGGAGCGAGGGATCAGCGCCCGACGCCGCCCGCGACCCCGGCGTCTCGCCCGACGGTGGCCGTTCACCCGCGGCGGATGACGACCGGGCCCGTAGGGCCGCGCCAGCCTGCCCGGACACGGCCGACGGAGGAGGACGACGTGACCGGAGACCTCACCGCGGGGGCGTCGCGCGCGCCCCGGCGGAGCCGATGGGTCGTGGTGGTGCGCCTGGCCGCGGTGCTGCTGTTCCTGCTCGGGTGCTGGAACGTCTGGGACGGGATCAACGCGCTCGCCCGAGGTGGGTTCGTCGTCGCCGACGCCGAGCAGGTCCTGCTCCTGGAGGTCACCAAGTGGGGCTGGGTCCTGCTGGCCCTCGGGGTGGTGGAGCTCGCGGCCGCGCCGGCCCTGCTCCGCGGAGCCGGGTGGGCACGGGTCGTGGCCGTCCTCGTGGCCGGCTTCAACGGGATCGTCCAGCTGGCCTTTCTCGTCGCCTATCCGGTCGGAGCGGTCCTCATCCTGGTCCTCTCCGCCCTCATCGTGTGGGCCGTCGTGCGCCACGGCGCCGAGGTGGCCGGTTGAGGGCACGGGCACCACGGGAACGTCCGTCGTCCGGTGCGGGCCGCGTTGCCCGCTCCCCCGCCCTCCGGCCGACGTGAGGGCTGGTCAACGGTGCGGAACGATCACCTTGACGACGTCCACGAGGTTCCCGTCGATGGAGCGCTGGACGACCTCGGCGCCGGTGCTCCTGCCGCCTCCGCGGAGAAGAGTGCGTCGGCGGTCATGCGTCGAACCCCTCCATCTGCGGGGCGGTCAGTGGCGAGATCGCCCGGCCGGAGATCTTCCAGGTGTCGCCGACGCGGCGGTACTCGTCACGGTTGAGCGCGATCGCCTTGATCGAGGCCCCCGACCTGGTCTTCCCCTCGGAGAACACGTAGTTCGTGCCGTGCGCGGTGTCCGGCCCGTCGAACTCGACGATGTGGTTGGTCATGATGTGGAACTGCTCGGCCATCGCCTCGGCGTCGGACTTGAAGAAGCCGTGGATCTCGTCCCGGCCCTCGAACCTGGCGAGACCCACCGCCGTGGCGTCCCAGTAGGCGTCGTCGGTGTAGGCCGAGAGGGCCTCGTCGGGGTCGAAGAGATCGAGCCCCCGGGCGTACCGGAGCGTGGCGTTGACGATCTGCTGGATGTCCTCTGCGCGGCTCATGTCCCTCAGTCCTCGTACACGATCACGCCGCGGAGGTTGAGGCCCTTCTGCATGTCCGCGAACGCCTGGTTGATGTCCTCGAGCGCGTAGGTGCGCGTGATCAGCTCGTCGAGCTTGAGCTGCCCGGTCCGGTAGAGGTCCGTGAGCAGCGGGATGTCGTTGCGGGACTGCGTGGTCCCGTACAGCGAGCCCTGCAGCCGCTTGCCGGACATCGCGAAGGTGAACAGGTCGAACTCGACGTCGCGCTGCAGGATCGGCGCGGCCGAGGTCAGCACGATGACGCCGCCGCGGCGGGTCATCTCCTGCGCCGGGTTCAGCAGGTTCCCGTAGGCGACGCCGACGGTGACGACGACCCGGTCGGCACCCTGGCCGTTGGTCAGCTGCTCGACGAGCTTCGCGGCCTCCTCGTAGTTGGACACCGCGTGCGTGGCGCCGAACTCCTGGGCCTGCTCCTGCTTGAAGGGCACCGGGTCGATCGCGATGATGTTCCTGGCGCCCTTGTGTCTCGCGCCCTGCACCGCGTTGATCCCGACGCCGCCGATGCCGACGACCACGACCGTGTCGCCGAGCTGCATGTCCGCGGCGTAGACCGAGGAGCCCCAGCCCGTCGGCACGCCGCAGCCGATCAGGGCGGCCTTGTCCAGCGGGATGTCCTCGTCGATCTTGACGACGGCGTCGACCGGCGCACAGACGTACGGCGCGAAGGTGCCGAGGAAGGACATGCAGCCCACGCCCTTGCCGTTCCCGTCAGCGTCCCTGGCGTGCACGCGGTGCGTCCCGTCGGGCGCGTAGCCGGCGAGCACCCCGGCACCGAGCTCGCACATGTTGGAGCGGCCCGAGACGCACATCCGGCACTTCCCGCAGGAGGGCAGGAAGGAGAGGACGACGTGGTCGCCGACCTCCAGGTCGTGCACCTCCGGGCCGACCTCGGTGACCACGCCGGCGCCCTCGTGCCCGCCGAGGACGGGCGCCCAGGGCAGCGGGATCACGCCGTCGTCGAGGTGGTGGTCGGAGTGGCAGACGCCGGACGCGGCCAGCTTCACCATGACCTCGCGGCGCTGCGGGGGGTCGATCTCGATCTCCTCGACGCTCCAGCCGGAGTTGGTGCCGGGCTCCCAGAGCAGGGCTCCCTTGGTCTTCATGAATGCTCCCCTTCGGGCACGGGCACGGACATGAGCAGGGGACGAACGGGGGTCAGACGGACCGGTCGCGGTCCGCCCAGTACGGGGCGCGGAGATCGCGCTTGAGGATCTTCCCGGTGGGCGCCTTGGGCAGGGCGTCGACGAACTCGACCGACCGGGGCTTCTGGTACGAGGCCAGGTGCTGCCGTGCGGTGTCGATGATCTCCGCCTCGGTCGCGGTGGTCTCCGGCTTGAGCACGACGAACGCCTTGACGGCCTCGCCCCACTCGTCGTCCGGCACGCCGATCACGGCGCACTCGAGCACCGCCGGGTGCCGGTTGACGGCCTCCTCGACCTGGATCGAGTAGATGTTCTCGCCACCCGAGATGATCATGTCCTTGGCGCGGTCGACGATGAAGACGTAGGAGTCCGCGTCCCAGGTGGCGACGTCCCCGGTCCACATCCAGCCGTCGCGCAGCGTGGCCGCGGTGAGGTCCGGCCGGCCCCAGTAGCCGAGCATGTTCGCCTCGGACCGCACCACGATCTGCCCGGCGGTCCTCCCGTCCTTCGGCACCTCGACGCCGTCCGGGTCGACCACCCGCACCGTGGTCACGAACCCCTCGCGGCCGCACGACATGAGGCGTTCGGGACGGACCCCGCGCACCGCGTCGAGGTGGTCCTCCTGGGAGAGGAAGCACATCGTGGTGCCCTCGGTCTGCCCGTAGCCCTGGATCAGGGTGCACGGGAAGTTGTCGAGGGCCGCCTTGACCACGCTCGACGGCATCGGGCCGCCGCCGTACTGGATGTTGCGCAAGGACGAGATGTCGTAGCCCGAGAAGCCGGGCACGGCCATCATCCAGTTGAGCATCGTGGTGATGCCGAGGAAGGCCGAGACCCTCTCCTCCTGGATGAGCTCCAGCGCGGTGCGGGCCTCGAAGTTCATCAGCACGAGCGGGCAGCCGTGGCGCATGTAGTTCATCGAGAGCACCACCGGGATGTGGTACATCTGCCCGGTCAGCATGTAGACGTCCGTGGGGACGATCCGCTCCGCGACCGTCTGGTTCAGCATCCCGAACGCGGCGCTGGTGTGGCTGTGCAGTGCCCCCTTCGACTCCCCGGTGGTGCCGCCGGTGTAGAGGATGAAGAAGGGGTCGGCGTCGCCGGTCGTGGCGGAGCGCTCCGGTTCGTCCGTGCCGCTGCGCGCCAGCAGGTCCTCGTAGCTGCCGTCGCCGCCGCGGCCGTACTGCAGCCAGTGCGGCACGTCGACCGCGGCCTGGAGCTGCTTGGCGGTGTCGAGCCATTCGTCGGAGGCGATCAGGGCCTTCGGCGCCGCGTCGCCGACGATCTTGGTGAGCTCGGGGACGCCGAGCCGCCAGTTCAGCGGCTGCGCGACGAGCCCGGCGCGGCCGGCCGCGTAGTACAGCTCCTGGTACTCGATCGAGTTCTTGGCGAGGATCGCGACCCGCTCGCCCTTGGCGAGCCCGAGCCCGCCGTCGCCGGTGCCGGCGAGGCCGTTGGCCAGCCGCCGCACCCGCTCGTCGAGCGTGCGCCAGTCCATCCGGCGCCCGTTCGGGGCGTCGACGATCGCGTCCCGGGTGGGGGTCAGCGCCGCCCACTTCTCCGGGATCCGTCCGATGTTGACCATCAGTAGGGCAGGTCGAGGTAGATGTGCCGGGAGGCGATCAGCCAGGCGTCGCCCTGCCTCACCAGCTCGTCGCGGTACCACCCGCTGGAGAGCACCTGCAGGGCGCCGTTCTCGACCGACAGCAGGCTGAGGTTGGAGGTCGTCGACGCGGTGTCCGCGGTCTCCCTCACGATCACCAGGTTCGAGATGTTGTGCCGGCGCTGGTCGGTCTGGCCCTCCAGCGAGTCGGCGTGCAGCTTCCGGATGGCCTCGCGGCCGGCGAACGGGCCGATCGTGTCGCCGTCCCGGCCGATCTGCATGGTCATCGTCGCGGTCTCGGTGAACTGCGCCGCGATGAGGTCGACGTCGTTCTCGTCGTAGCCCCAGGCCGCGCGGCCCAGGGTGTTCTCGATCTCCGCACGAGCGGTCATGGGGGCCTCCGCACCGCTGGTCAGCATCGTCTAACGGCCGTTTGGTAGCGGTGAGGCTAGCACCAGCCCGGAGTGGCCCACAACACTCCGCCACCCGGTCGGGACGGGGGCTCAGCGCACCCAGTCGTAGCTCCGCGCCACCGCGCGGGCCCAGTTCTCGCGCTCGCGCTCGCGCACCGCGGCGTCCATGTCCGGCTCCCACATCGCCGCCCGGTGCCAGTTGGCGCGCAGCACCTCCAGCCCCGGCCAGTGCCCCACCGCCAGACCGGCGACGTAGGCCGCCCCGAGCGAGACGGCCTCGGAGCCGAGCGGGCGCTCCACCGGCACGTCGAGCACGTCGGCGACGTACTGCATGAGCAGGTGGTCGGCGGTCATGCCGCCGTCGGCCTTGAGCCGGGTGACCGGGATGCCGGACTCGGCGTTCATCGCGTCGACGACCTCGCGGGTCTGCCACGCCGTGGCCTCCAGCACCGCCCTGGCCAGGTGCCCGCGGGTGATGTAGCTGGTCAGGCCCACGATGACGCCCCGGGCGTTGGCCTGCCAGTGCGGCGCGTAGAGCCCGGAGAAGGCGGGCACCACGTAGCAGCCGCCGTTGTCCGGCACGGTCATCGCCAGGGTCTCGATCTGCGCCGCGGTACCGATCATGCCGAGCGAGTCCCGGAACCACTGCACCAGCGAGCCGGTCACGGCGATCGAGCCCTCCAGCGCGTAGACGGGCCGCTCCCCGATCAGGTAGCCGACCGTCGGGATCAGCCCCTGCGCCGAGCCGCCGATCCGGGCGCCGGTGTTCTTCAGCAGGAAGGCGCCGGTGCCGTAGGTGCACTTGACCTCGCCGGGCGCGAAGCAGGTCTGCCCGACGAGCGCGGCCTGCTGGTCGCCGAGCGCCCCGGCCACCGGCACCCCGGGCAGCACCTCCGCGCACACCCCGTAGACCTCGGCGTTGGACCGGATCTCCGGGAGCATCCGCTCCGGGACCTGCAGCGCCGCGAGCAGCTTGGGCGACCACTCGAGGGTGCGCAGGTCCATCAGCATGGTCCGGCTCGCGTTGGTCACGTCCGTGACGTGCACCCCGCCCGCCGGGCCGCCGGTGAGCCGCCAGATCAGCCAGCTCTCCATCGTGCCGAACAGGACGTCGCCCGCCTCCGCCCCTTCCCGGGCCCCCGGCACGTGGTCGAGCAGCCAGCGCAGCCGGGGGCCGGCGAAGTAGGTCGCCGGACCGAACCCGCTGGTCGCGGCGTAGAGCGGGCCGAGCCCCTCCTCGACCAGCCGGGCGACGATCGGGCCGGTGCGGGTGTCCTGCCAGGTGATCGCGCGGGCCAGCGGGGCGCCGGTGTGCCGGTTCCAGATCACCGTGGTCTCGCGCTGGTTGGCGATCCCCAACGCCACGATGTTCTCCGGCTCCAGCCCGGCCCGGCGCAGCGCCTCCGGCACCACCCGGGCGACGTTGCGCCAGATCTCCTCGGCGTCGTGCTCCACCCGCCCCGGCTCGGGGTAGTGCTGGCGGTGCTCGCGCTGGGCCACGGCGAGCATCCGGCCGGAGCGGGAGAACAGCAGGCAGCGCGTCGACGTCGTGCCCTGGTCGATGGCCGCGACCACGCGCTCGCGCGCCGGCGAGGTCCGCGGCTCGCTCATCGGGGCGTCACCAGCAGCGCGGAGATCTCCCGACCGGCGTGCTGCAGCTGCTCGGCGAGGTGCCGGCGCGGCTCCCCGCCCCCGCCGAAGAGCTCCTCGACGGGCCCGGCGATGCCCAGGGCGGCCACCGTGAGCCCGCCGCCCGAGCGCAGCGGAACCGCCGCGCCGCCGACGCCCGCCTCGAACTCGCCGACGTCCGTCGCCATGCCGCGGGCGCGGGCGGCGGTGAGATGGGCCTCGAGCATCGCCACGGTGCTCGCCGTGCGGCCGGTGTAGCGGCGCAGCTCCAGCTCGCGGGCCGGCGGCGTCGCCACGGGCGCGAACGCGAGCAGGCACTTGCCCCAGGCCGTCGCGTGCAGCGGCTGCTCGGTGTTGGTGCGCAGGGTCTGCGGCGAGCCGTCCGGCCGGAAGACGTGGTGCACCAGGCTCGCCATCGTGCCGACCGGCGCGGCGAGGTAGACCGCGCAGCCGGTGCCGCCGGCCAGCGCGTCGGCCCAGTTCATCGCGCGCGCCCGCAGGTCGTGGCGGTCCCAGCCGCCGCCGAGCCGGCGCAGCCCGGCCCCGGGGCGGTAGAGCGCGGTGGTCCGGTCCTGGTCGACGAACCCCTCGTCGCGCAGGGTGCGGACGAGGCCGTGGACGGTCGGTCGGGGCAGGTCGAGCGCGGCCGCCAGCTCGGCGAGGGCGAGCGGGCGGCCCGCGCCGCCGAGCAGCCGCAATATCGCGGCCGCCCGTTCGACGGACTGGATCGCTCCCGGCACGGGTGGGAGCCTACGGGGTGGTGTGACGCGGTCGACAGGATCAGTTCGACATTGTCGAACGTCGACCGTTGTCGCGCCTGGCACGCGTTCCTAGCGTCTGTCCCGTTCGGCCCCCGCTCGGCGCGCACGCCCGGGCGGGGGCCGTCACGACCGGAAGGAGAGTTCGATGCGGAACTCCTACTTCGGCGCGCTGAGCGCCGAGTTCGCCGGGACGATGATCCTGCTGTTGTTCGGCTGCGGCGTGGTGGCGCAGGTCCTCACCGCACCGGCGGACAGTCCCCTGGGCGACCACGACTCGATCACCTGGGCCTGGGGCATCGGCGTCACACTCGGCGTGTACGTCGCCGCCCGGATCTCCGGCGCCCACCTCAACCCCGCGGTCACCGTCGCGCTGGCCGCCTTCCAGGGCTTCCCCTGGAAGCGGGTGGTCCCCTACGTCATCGCCCAGACCCTCGGCGCCTTCGTGGCGGCGCTGATCGTCCGCGTCGTCTACGCGGACCTGATCAACCGGGCCGACCCCGGCCACACTGCCAAGACCCAGATCATCTTCTCGACGCTGCCGGGCAACGGGGGCGGCGGGGTCTCGATCCCCACCGCCTTCCTCGACCAGGTCGTCGGCACCGCGATCCTCGTGTTCGTGATCTTCGCCCTGGTCAACGCCCTCAACAACCCGCCGCTGGCCAACCTCGCACCCGTCGTGATCGGCCTGCTCGTCGTGGCGATCGGCATGGCCTTCGGCGCCAACGCCGGCTACGCGATCAACCCGGCCCGTGACTTCGGGCCGCGGCTCGCGTCGTACATCACCGGCTACTCGACGGCCTGGGTGGATCCGAACGGCACGCCGTACTGGTGGCTGCCGATCGTCGCGCCGATCGTCGGCGGTCTCGTCGGCGGCGCCTTCTTCAAGATCCTCGTCGGCCGCTACCTGCTCCCGGACGACACCGAGGAGCAGCCGGTCGGGCGCGAGGTCGTCGTCGAGCACGGAGGGGACAAGTAATGGCGGAGTACGTCGGTGCCGTCGACCAGGGGACGACGAGCACCCGGTTCATGATCTTCGACCACGGCGGCAACGAGGTGGGCCGCCACCAGCTCGAACACGAGCAGATCCTCCCCGAGGCGGGCTGGGTCGAGCACAACCCGGTGGAGATCTGGGAGCGCACCTCCTCGGTCATCCAGACCGGGCTGAACAGGACCGGGCTGTCCGCGAAGGACCTCGCGGCGCTGGGCATCACCAACCAGCGCGAGACCACCGTGGTGTGGGACAAGAACACCGGCCGGCCGCTCTACAACGCGATCGTCTGGCAGGACACCCGCACCGACCGCATCGCCTCGCGACTGGAGCGCGAGGGCCACGGCGACACGATCCGTCGCAAGGCCGGCCTCCCGCCCGCCACCTACTTCTCCGGGGGCAAGATCCAGTGGATCCTGGAGAACGTCGACGGCGTCCGCGAGGTCGCCGAGCGCGGCGACGCGATCTTCGGCAACACCGACAGCTGGCTGGTCTGGAACCTCACCGGCGGCCCGAACGGCGGGGTGCACGTCACGGACGTGACCAACGCCAGCCGGACCATGCTGATGGACCTCGAGACCCTCGACTGGGACGACGAGCTGCTCGCCCTGTTCGGGATCCCGCGCTCGATGCTGCCGAGGATCTGCTCGTCGAGCTCGCCCGAGCCGTACGGGAAGACGCTGGCGAACGGCCCGCTCGGCGGCGAGGTGCCGATCACGGGCATCCTCGGCGACCAGCAGGCCGCCATGGTCGGGCAGGTGTGCCTGGCCCCCGGCGAGGCCAAGAACACCTACGGCACCGGCAACTTCATGCTGCTCAACACCGGCACCGAGCTCGTCCGGTCGGACTCGGGACTGTTGACCACGGTCTGCTACCGGTTCGGCGACGAGCCGGCGGTCTACGCCCTGGAGGGCTCGATCGCCGTCACCGGCTCGGCCGTGCAGTGGCTGCGCGACCAGCTGGGGATCATCTCCGGCGCCGCGCAGTCGGAGTCGCTCGCCCGCCAGGTCGAGGACAACGGCGGGGTGTACTTCGTGCCGGCCTTCTCCGGCCTGTTCGCCCCGTACTGGCGCTCCGACGCCCGCGGCGCGATCGTCGGACTCTCGCGCTACAACACCAACGCCCACCTGGCCCGGGCCACGCTCGAGGCCATCTGCTACCAGAGCAAGGACGTCGCCGACGCGATGGAGAAGGACTCCGGGGTGCACCTGGAGGTCCTCAAGGTCGACGGCGGCGTCACGGCCAACGAGCTCTGCATGCAGATCCAGGCGGACGTGCTGGGCGTGCAGGTCTCGCGGCCCGTCGTCGCGGAGACCACCGCGCTCGGGGCGGCCTACGCGGCGGGCCTGGCCGTCGGGTTCTGGAAGGACACCGACGAGCTCCGGGAGAACTGGAACGAGTCCAAGCACTGGGACCCGAAGTGGTCCGGGGAACAGCGTGAGAGCGGCTACGCACAGTGGAAGAAGGCGGTGCAGCGGACGTTGGACTGGGTAGAGGTCGACTAGGCACCCGGCCACCGGCCTCCCGCTGGGAAAGGAACATCTGATCATGAGATCCGTCGCGCTCTCCCCCTCCGCCCGCACGCGGGCGCTGGAGGACATGGCTCGGGAGGAGCTCGACGTTCTCGTCGTCGGCGGGGGCGTCGTGGGCAGCGGGGCTGCCCTCGACGCCGCCACCCGCGGCCTGCGCGTGGGCCTCGTCGAGGCCCGTGACTTCGCCGCGGGGACGTCGAGCCGCAGCTCGAAGCTCATCCACGGCGGTCTGCGCTACCTGGAGATGCTGGACTTCCGGCTCGTCGCGGAGGCCCTCCAGGAGCGGGGGCTGCTGATCCAGAAGCTCGCGCCGCACCTGATCCACCCGGTGCCGTTCATCTACCCGCTGCAGCACCACGTGTGGGAGCGGTTGTACGCGGGCTCCGGCGTGGCGCTCTACGACACCCTCGGCCTGCTCTCCGGGCAGTCCCGGGGCGTCCCGCACCACCGCCACCTCACCCGCCGCGGCGCCCGGAAGATCGTGCCGTCGCTGCGCAAGGACGCCCTGGTCGGCGCCCTGCAGTACTACGACGCGCAGGTCGACGACGCCCGCCACACCATGTTCGTCGCCCGCACCGCGGCCGCGTACGGGGCCCACGTGGCCACCCGCGCGCGCGTGGTCGGGCTGCTCAAGGAGTCCGGCCGGGTCATCGGCGCCGAGGTCCACGACCTCGAGACCGGCGACCTGGTCAAGGTGCGGGCCAAGCAGGTCATCAACGCCACCGGTGTGTGGACCGACGAGACCCAGGGCCTGGCCGGCGAGCGCGGGCGGTTCCACGTCCGCGCGTCCAAGGGCATCCACCTCGTGGTGCCGCGGGACCGGATCCGCTCGGACTCCGGGCTGATCCTGCGCACCGAGAAGTCCGTGCTGTTCGTGATCCCGTGGGGCCGGCACTGGATCATCGGCACCACGGACACCGACTGGGACCTGGACAAGGCTCACCCGGCCGCGTCGAAGGCGGACATCGACTACCTGCTCGAGCACGTCAACGCCGTGCTGGAGCAGCCGCTGACCCACGAGGACGTCGAGGGCGTCTACGCCGGGCTGCGGCCCCTGCTGGCCGGCGAGTCGGAGTCCACGTCGCTGCTCTCCCGCGAGCACGCCGTCGCCACCCCGGTGCCGGGTCTGGTCGTGGTGGCGGGCGGCAAGTACACGACCTACCGGGTGATGGCCAAGGACGCCGTCGACGCCGCCGTGCACGGCCTGGACGCCAAGGTGCCCGAGTCCGTCACCAAGAACGTGCCGCTGCTCGGCGCCGAGGGCTACGAGGCGCTGCAGAACTCGGTGCACGTCATCGCCGAGCGCTCGGGGCTGCACCCGGCGCGGATCGAGAACCTGCTCGGCCGGTACGGCTCGCTGATCGACGAGGTGCTCGACCTGGTCGCCGAGGACAAGACCCTCGGCGAGCCGCTGACCGGCGCCCCGGACCACATCCGGGCCGAAATCGTCTACGCCGCCTCGCACGAGGGGGCGATGCACCTCGACGACGTCCTCACCCGCCGCACCCGCACCAGCATCGAGACCTTCGACCGGGGTCTCGGCGCCGCGCAGGAGGCCGCGGACCTGATGGCCCCGGTGCTCGGCTGGACCGAGGAGCAGAAGGCGAAGGAGGTCGAGCACTACCGCGGGCGGGTCGCCGCCGAGCGGGAGAGCCAGACCATGCCCGACGACGCCACCGCCGACTCCGCCCGGATGGGCGCGCCGGACGTGGTGCCCGTCAGCTGATCCGGCGATACCGTCGCACTATGGTTCCATAACGCGCTTCTCGACCAGGATTGTCGCGTTATGGAACCATAATGCGTTTCTCGGGGCCGGTGGATTCGCGTTGTGGAGCCATACTGCGTGGCCGCATCCTGGCCCCTTCTCGCGGTACGGTGCCCGCCCGACCTGCTGCCGACGCGAGGAGGCGTCCGTGACCGAGCCGGCGACCGAGCAAGCAACAACAGAGCCCGCGACGGGCACCCTGCGAGGCGAGCGCGCGGACCTGCTGGAGTCGCTGCGCCGGCACCGCGGTTTCCTGCGGCAGACCGTCGCCGGCCTGACCGACGAGCAGGCCCGCACCCGCAGCACCGTGAGCGAGCTGACCCTCGCGTCGCTGATCAAGCACGTGGCGGACACGGAGCAGGGCTGGATCGACTTCGCGCTGGGCAGGCCGGGCGCGATGGGCGGCGACGCCGGCTTCGACGCCGAGGCGATGCAGGCGGCGATGGAGTCGGGCGAGTTCGTCGACACCCGCTTCCAGCTCACGGACGCCGACACCCTGCCCGCCCTGCTGGAGCACTACGAGCGGGTCGCCGCCGCCACGGACGAGGTGGTGGCCACCGCGGACCTCGACGCCACCCAGCCCCTGCCCAGCGCCCCCTGGTTCGAGCCGGGCGCGGTGTGGTCGGTGCGCCGCGTGCTGCTCCACGTGCTCGCCGAGACCTCGCAGCACGCGGGCCACGCCGACATCATCCGTGAGGCCATCGACGGCGCGAAGACCATGGGCTGACCCGGTGAACGGCGCGTTCGCTCATTCCTGGTGAGCGAGAGCGCCGTTCGTCCGGTCCAGCAGCGCGGCCTCGGCGGTCCGGGTGACGGTCTGCAGGGGACCGTCGAGCTCCCCGGCGACCGCCCCGGGGGTCAGCAGGACGGCGAGGTCGACGCCGGCCTCGTGCATCGCGGCGGCCCGGGCGGCCACCGTGGCGCCGTCGCCCACCGCGCACAGCCGGTGCACCAGCTCGTCCGGCACCAGGGCGAGGGCGCCGCGGCGGTCCCCGGAGCGCCACAGCCCGGTGGCCCGGCCGATCTCCGGGAACACCCCGGCGAAGGAGCCGGCGTGCGTCGGGACCATCGCGTACTGCAGGCAGAGCCGGCGCATGCGCTCGGTCGCCTCCGGCACCCGGTCGCCGGCGTAGGCCCAGAAGGACACCATCGCCCAGACGCTGCCGGGCTCGCGGCCGGCCTCCTTCTCCCCCTCGCGGACCAGGGCGAGCCTGCCGGCGATCTCGTCGACCGGGGACCAGGTGAGGAACACCCCGTCGGCCACCCGGCCGGCCAGCCGCAGCATCTTCGGGTTCATCGCCCCGACGACGATCGGCGGCGGCTCCGGTGGCAGGAGCGAGGCACGGAAGCCCTGCGTGCGCGGGTGCTCGACGGCCACCCGCTCCCCCGCCCAGGCCGCCCGCAGCACCCGGACGTAGCCCTCGACCGTCGCGAGCGGCCGGGTGTGAGCTCGGCCGTGCCAGTCCTCGGTGATCATCGGGCTGCTCGCACCCAGCCCGGCGAGGATCCGGCCGGGGGCGGCGGACGCGAGCGTCGCGAAGCCCATCGCCGCCAACGCCGGCGAGCGCGGGTAGACCGTCGCGATCCCGGACCCGAGCCGGATCCGCGAGGTGCTCGCGGCCAGCACCCCGAGCATCGAGAACACCTCGGGGCCGGTCACCTCGCCGACCCACGCCGAGTCGTACCCGGCCTCCTCGGCGGCGCGGACGAGCCGGAGGTACTCGGGGACGCCCAGGCCGTCGTCGACGGGGAGGGTGACCCCGAGCTTCACGGGGCCACCTGGCGCCGCACGTCCCTCGTGTCGTACCAGGTCGTCACCCTGGCGATCCGCCCGTCGCGCAGGTCGAACACGTCGAGCGCGGGGAAGACGACCGGTCGGCCGTCCATGAGCTTCCCCGCGAAGTCGATCTCGGTGACGATCGCGTCGCGGGTCTCGATCCAGCGCGTCACCCGGTCCGAGTGCTCGGCGTAGTTCGCGAGGACCTCGGGGAAGTGCGCGAGCGCCGCCTCCCGCCCGACCACGGGCTCCGCCCCCACCGTGTGGATCTCGACGTCCTCGGCGAACACCCCGACCAGCTCGGCGAAGGCGTCGGCGTTGATCGCGGCGAAGTAGGCCTCGACGACCGCCCGGCTCACGAGCCCACCAGCTTCTTCAGCTCGGCCATCGCCTGGAAGGACCACTTCGCCAGCGACGGGTCGCCGAACGCCGTGATGTTCCACATGACCAGGTGCTCGAGGCCCGCCTCGCGGTACTCGTGGAGCTCCTCGGCGACCTGCTCGGGGGTGCCGCAGAAGGCGTAGTGCCGCACGACCTCCGGCGGGATCGCGTCGATGATCCGCAGGGACTCCTCGCGCGGGATCGTCGTCGGGATGAAGTCGTGGAAGCCCGAGCCCGCATCGAGCGGGGGTTCGACACCGAGGTCTCGGAACACCTGCGAGGGCAGCAGCACGCACAGCGCCCGCACCAGCGGCGCCTCGGTCAGCCGCCGCACGGTCTCCTCGTCCGGGCCCAGGAGGAGGTAGCCGAGCATGCCCGGGGTGATCGTCGCCGGGTCGCGGTCGGCGTCCTGTGCGGCCTGCTGGATCGTGGTGAGCGCCTTGCCGTAGTCCGGCGCGGTCATCTTGGTGGGGAGCCAGCCGTCGGCCTTGGTGCCGGTCAGCTTCAGCATCCGCGGGCCGTGCGCGGCGGTCCAGATCTCCGGTGGGGTGTCGCCGTAGGGCTGCAGCCCCAGCACGGCCTTCTCCAGCGTGTGGAACCTCCCCCGGTAGTCGACCGGCCCGTCGGCCTCCCAGAGCAGCCGCATCACGTCGATGCCCTCGGAGAGCTTCGCGACGGGCTTGTCGAACGACATGCCGTACGGCGTGACGTTGAGCTTCTCCCCCGATCCGAGCCCGATGATCGCCCGGCCCCTGGTCACGTGGTCCAGGGTCAACGCCGTCGCCGCCGCCATCGCCGGGTTGCGCCGGATCAGGTCGGTGACGACCACCCCGACCTTGATGGTCGAGGTCTGCGCCCCGACGACCCCCATCATGATCATCGGGTCGAAGTACGTGTGCGGGTTGGCCTGGACCGTCGCCAGAGGCGTCAGGTCCGGGGTCCACATCGTGTCCGCGTGCCAGCCCATCAGGTGGTCCGGCCACCACACGGCGTCGTACCCCTCGGCCTCGCTGCGCTGCGCGAACCTCACCGCGGCGTCGGCCGGCGGCATGATCTGCCCGGGGACGCCCAGCTGCAGGCGGTTCACCTCAGTACCTCCACCCGTCGCCGAAGGTCGGGATCCGGCCGCCGAGGTAGTCCTCGACGCAGGTCAGCGCCGCGCGGGCGGCCCGGTCGGTGCCGATGCCGCGGCTGCGGAAGGTCTCCGAGGCGAACCACAGCCCCTCGACGTTGGGCGCCCGCCAGTGCGGCCGGTACCTCCCGACCAGGCCGGGCATCTGGATCACGCCGAAGCTCGGCTCGAACACCAGGTGCCGGCGCCGCCAGATCGGCTTGGCGAAGCCCGGCCACATGACCTCGGCGTCGCGCTCGAAGGCCTCCATGGTCGCCCGGCACCACTCGCGGTCCCGCCCCTTGGCACCGGGGATGATCGCGCCCATCACGTGCAGGTGCGTGCCCTCGGGCGAGCACGACGGGTCCATCGCGGACTGGTCGAACATGAAGCCCGAGCACTCGGTCGACGGCGTCGCGGTCCAGGTCGCGAGCTCGCGCGGGTGGAACTGCGTGACGGGCTCCTCGGTGGCCAGATAGAGCCCCAGCCAGGCGATCCGGAACTTGTCCTGGGCGAGGAACTCGATCTGGGAGGCGTACCACTCGGGCAGCGCGGACCGCGGGACGACGTCGAGCACGTTCCACACCGGAAGGGTCGAGATCACCGCGGGTGCGGTGAGGATCTCCTCCTCGAAGAACTCGTTGGGCAGCACCTTGGGCTCCCGCCCGACCGCCACGCCCTGCACCGCGCCGTTCTCGATGATCACCCGCTCGACCGAGGTGCCGAGCCGCAGCTCGCCGCCGTTCTCGGTGACCGCGTCGGCGAGGTCGCGCCAGATCCCGTCCCAGCCCTGCCCGGGCCAGCAGGAGTAGGCGGCGGTGTTGCGCTCCTCGAAGTGCATCTTGCGCACGTAGAGGTTGTCGCTGGCGGAGTGGTCGTACCAGTTGTCGGTCATGCACTCCAGCACGGAGATGAACTCGAAGAGGTCCACCACGCCCTGGTCGTGCGTGTACTGGTGGATCCACTCGCGCAGCGAGCGGTCGTCCCAGTCGTCGAGCTCCTCGTAGGGGGTCTCGACCAGGGCCTTGATCACCTTCTTGAGCTCGGTCCGGTCGGTGTAGCGGTCGCGGATCGAGCCCCAGCCCTTGCCGTTCTCCCAGATCGGCATGTCGTTGCTGACCTCGCCGTGGATCAGCTCCTTGCCCACGTGCTCGAACACCTTCGTGATGCCGGACCCGCCGTCCTCGATGAGGTGGCCGCCGAGGTTGACGGTGAACCCCTCGTCCGGCACCGCCATGGCGCGCCCGCCCAGGTGGGGGCTGCGGTCGAGCACCACGACCCGCTTGCCCTCCTTGGCCAGCAGCGCACCCGCGGAGAGCCCGGCAGCGCCCGCCCCGATGACCACGACGTCGTAGCTCGGCATGACACCTCTCTCTACCAACCGACCGGTTGACACGGTGTCACGGCGGATCGGATCCCGCAAGCGTCCGTGCGCGGGAAGCGCTCATCGCGCACGACGGATCCGGACCGTCCCCGAGACTGCCCGCGCCCCGCCCGTCACGTCCAGCCAGACCTCGCAGTCGACGAGGTCCCCGTCGACAGCCGTGACCCGCCCGCCCGCGACGACCCGGTCGCCGGCGAACACGGTGCCGTGGAACCGGAAGCGCGAGGCGACCACCCGCCCGTACTGCTCGAGCAGGGTGTGGATGTAGCCCAGGTTCAGCGGCCCCTGGTTGACCACCCGCGACCCCATGCCGAGCTTCTCGGTGACGGCCGGGTCGAGGTGGATCATGTTCGGGTCCCGCAGCAGCGCCGCGGCGATCTTCATCTTCTCCGGGTCGACCGACTCGACCACGCGCTCCGGCAGCGCGTCCCCGACCTTCATGCCGATCCCGCCGCCGAGCGGCGCGGGAACACGTAGGTCGGCCGGACGGTCACGTGCACGGCCCCGTCCGGCCCGGTCAGCTCGATCCGCACGGTCACCAGGTCGAACACCCCCGTGCGCATCCCCGTCTTCCGCCGCGCGGACTCGACGACGCAGGTCACGGCGTAGTCGACGTCGAGCCGCAGCGGCTCGGCGAAGTCCACCGCCCACTCGCCGAGCATCGGCCCGTCGGCGGAGGAGGCGCCGAAGACGGCGAAGACCTCCTCGAGGCCGAGCCCGACGCCTCCCTGCGCGGCGAGGAACGCGAACGTGGGGTGCGCGAGACCCGGCTCTCCCGGGGGCGCACCCAGGGCGTCCCGGAGCAGCCAGTCCGCGTAGTACTCGACCCGGGCGGTGCCGCCGGGCATGCTGTGACCGACGGCGCCCGCGAGCTCCTCCTCGGTGATCACGAGGAGCAGCGTACCTACTGGACGGTTGATAGTCAGCTACCTCGACGCGACCCCCGGGCGTTGCTACCGTCCACTGTCAAACGGTCGTTGGACAGCTCGGGAGGGCCGACGAGGATGCCGGACACCACTGTTCCCGACCTGCTCGAGCGCCGCGCGGTGGACGCGCCGGACCAGGGCGTCGTCTTCCCCGACGGCCGCGAGACCTACCCCGAGCTGGCCCGCTCCACGCGCCGGCTCGCGGCCGCGCTCTGGGCGCTCGGCGTGCGCCCGGGCGACTCCGTGGGGCTGCTCCTGCACGGCTGCCTCGACAGCTACCGGCTCTGGCTCGCCGCGGCCCGGATCGGCGCGGTGACGGTGCCGCTCAACACCCGGCTGAAGCCGCGCGAGCTGAGCCACCTGATCGAGGACGGGGACCTGCGGCTGCTGCTCACCACCGCGGAGTTCGCGCCGGTGCTGCACGAGGCGCTGCCGGGGCTGGCGGAGGGCACACCCGGCCGGCTCGCGCTCGACGCCGCCCCACTGCTGCGTGCCGTGGTCGCCCTCGACGACCCCGCGCCGGGGTTCCTGCACGGGCTGGACGAGTCCGCGGATCCCGGGGCGGCCGACGAGGCCCGGGCCGCCCTGCGCGCCGCGGACCCGATCCTCATGCTCTACACCTCCGGCACGACGTCGCGCCCGCGCGGCTGCGTGCACGACCACGCGTCCCTGGTCGCCGAGGGCGAGGCCGTCGCGGAGCGGCTCGGCCTGCGGCCCGACGACCGGTTCTGGGCCCCGCTGCCGATGTTCCACTGCGGCGGGTTCGACGTGGCGATCGCGGCGCTGGCCGGGCGCTGCGGGATGGTGCACGTGGGCACGTTCGAACCCGGACGGGCCCTGGACCAGCTCGAACGCGAGCGCTGCACGATCGGTTTCCCCGCGTTCGAGACGATCTGGATGCCGGTCCTGGAGCATCCGCGCTACCCCGAGGCCGATCTCTCCGCACTGCGCCTGGTGATCAACGTCGGGGCGCCGGAACGGATGCGCGCGATGCAGGCGCGGCTGCCACAGGCGGTGCAGACCTCCTGCCTGGGCATGACCGAGTCGTTCGGGTTCTGCTGCATGGGCTCCCCCGACGACCCCGCCGAGGTCCGCGCGACCACCAGCGGCCTCCCGTTGCGGCACATGGAGGCGACGGTCGTCGACCCGGAGACCGGGGAGCCCGTCCCGCCCGGCAGCCCGGGCGAGTTCCGGTTCCGCGGCGCCTCCCGGATGGTCCGCTACCACCGCGACCCCGAGACGACGGCGGCGCGGATCGACGCCGAGGGCTGGTTCGCCTCCGGGGATCTCGTCGTCGCCGACGAGGCGGGACGGCTGCGGTTCGTCTCGCGCCTCAAGGACATGCTCAAGGTCGGCGGGGAGAACGTCGCGGCGGCCGAGGTGGAGGGCTTCCTCTGCGAGCACCCGGCCGTCGGGCTGGTGCAGGTGGTCGGCGCGCCGGACGCCCGCTACGGGGAGGTCCCGGCGGCGTTCGTGCAGCTCCGTCCGGGTGCCAGCGCCACCGAGGAGGAGCTGGTCGCCTTCTGTCTCGGCCGGATCGCGACCTTCAAGGTGCCGCGGTACGTGCGGTTCGTCGACGACTTCCCGATGTCCGGGACCAAGGTGCAGAAGTTCCGGCTCAAGGAGCGCCTGGCCGACGAGCTGACGGCCGCGGGGATCACGGAGGCCCCCGTGCTGAGCTCCCGCGCAGCCTCCTGACCACGCTCTCGACCTGCACCGACGACACTTCCGCTCACGAGGAGCGAGCGGGAGCGCCGTTCGCTCAGCCCGTCCGGATCCGCGGGGCCTCGGTGATGCCGCGCTGCTTCAGCTCGTCGGCGATCCGCTCCCGCAGCACGTACTTCTTGATCTTCGTGCCGGACATGGGCCACTCCCCCGGCGCGATCCAGCGGACGTAGCGGGGCACGCGGTAGGTCGCGATCCGCCCCACGCAGAAGTCGATCAGCTCCTGTCCGGTCACGCTCGCCCCCGGCTTGAGCTGCACGAACGCGGCCGGCACCTCGACGTAGTACGCGTCGGGTGCCGCGACCACCGCGACCAGGTCCACCGCCGGGTGTCCCAGCAGGTACCCCTCCACCTCGGCGGCGGCCACGTTCTCGCCCCCGACCTTGAGCATGTCCTTGAGCCGGGAGCGGAAGGTGAGCCGGCCCTGGGCGTCGGCGACGACGAGGTCGCCGGTGTGGAACCAGCCCGCGGCGTCGATCACCTCGGCCGTCCGCTCCGGGTCGCGGAAGTAGCCGTCGAAGGCCGTGGGACCGCGGAAGAGCAGCTCGCCGGGGGTGCCCGGCGGGAGGTCGGCACCGGTCTCCGGGTCCACGACCCGGACCTCCATCCCCGGCATCGGGTGCCCGCCCGTGGTCACGCGCTTCTCCAGCGGGTCGTCCGTGCGGTTCAGCGACAGGAAGGCCGACGACTCGGTCATCGCCACGCACGACACGTGCACCGCGCCGGGCAGCCGGGAGGCCATGTCGCGCAGCCGCTCCGGCACCCCGACGGCCATGACCAGACGGATCCGGGACAGGTCGAAGTCGGCGAGGTCCGGCCGGTTCAGCACGGGCATCCAGATCGTCTCGAACGCCGCCAGGGCCACCGTGACCCGCTCGGCGGTGAGCAGCTCGAGGGTGGTCGCGGGGTCGAACCAGCCGGGATGCACGAAGGCGGCACGGGCGGCGAGGCAGCTGAGCAGGAAGGTGATGCCGCCGCCGTGGAAGAGCGGGATGGCCGTCCACACCCGGTCCGCCGGGGTCAGCGCCATCCGCTCGCCGATCCCGTCCGCGAGCCGGGTGAGGGCCTCGTGGCTGAGCATCGCGCCCTTCGGGGCGGCCGTGGTCCCCGAGGTGTAGACGATCACCGCGGTGTCCCGGACCCGGACGCCCGGCTGGCGCGCCCACACGTGCTCGTCCGACGCGGCCAGGCGGTCGGCGGCCGCGAGCGAGTCCGGGTCGTCGAGCACGAGCAGGTGCTCCAGCTCGGGCGCACCCTCCGCCGTCGCCTCGCGGACCAGCGGGACCGACTCCGCGTCCGTGGCCAGCACCCGCATCCCGGAGTGCACCACGATCTGCCGCAGCTCCACGGCCTTGAACCGTGCGTTCACCGGCACCGTGACCGCGCCGATCTTCGCCGCCCCGATCATCAGGGCGACGAGGTCGACGGACGCCGGCAGCAGCGTCCCGACCCGGTCGCCGCGGCCCACGCCGAGCCCGAGCAGCCGGCGCGCGTACCGCTGCGCCCGCTCCGCGAGCCCGGCGAAGGTGGCCCGCCCGTCCGGGAAGACCAGCGCCTCGTCCGCCGGGTGCTCGGCCGCACGCCGGTCGACGAGGTCGCCGAGGGTGGTCGGAGCGATCCAGCGGCGGGTCATGGCGGCCTCCCGGGGTCGACGGCGACTCGTGCCGATTCTCGCCGGCCCCACCCGCCATCGTCCACCGTTCGTTTGGTAGACGGTCAGGGTTGACGAAGCTCCGCGCACGAGGTCGGATGGTGATGTGAGTGCATCAACGACGAGTCCCACGGTCGACGGCGCCGCGCGGGACGCCATCGCCCGCGCCGTGGTCGGCCGCGACCGCGAGCTGACCCTGGTCCTGGCGGCGGTGGCCGCGGGCCGGGACATCCTGCTCGAGGGCCCGCCCGGGACGTCGAAGTCGACGATGCTGCGGGCCATCACCGAGCACTGGGACGTGCCGTTCGTGCTGGTGGAGGGCAACGCCGAGCTCACCCCCGCCCGACTGGTGGGGCACCACAACCCGGCCCGGGTGCTGCAGGAGGACTACTCCGCGGAGAACTTCGTGCCGGGCCCGCTGGTCGAGGCGATGCAGCGCGGCGGCTTCCTCTACATCGAGGAGCTCAACCGCGCGCCGGAGGACACCCTCAACGTGCTGCTCGGCGCGATGGCCGAGCGCGCGGTCACCGTCCCCCGCGTCGGCACGATCTCCGCCGGCCCGACCTTCCGCGTGCTGGCCTCGATGAACCCGTTCGACAACGTCGGCACCGCGCGGATCTCCGACTCGGTCTACGACCGCTGGTGCCGGCTCGCCGTGGGCTACCAGTCCGCCGAGGAGGAGGGCGACATCGTCGCCCGCCGCACCGGCTGCGGGGACCGGGGCCTGATCGACGACGGGGTGGCCCTGACCCGGGCCACCCGCAGCCACCCCGAACTGCGCCGCGGCTCGTCCGTGCGCGGCGCGATCGACCTGGTCGCGATCGCCATGGAGCTGCAGCAGATCGACCCGTCCGCCGAGCACAGCCGGGTCGTGCTCGACGCGGCGCTGCTCGCGCTGTCCGCGCGGGTCGGGGTGGACGAGGCCTCGGACGCCACCCCGGAACGGGTCATCACCGAGATCTGGGAGAACCATTTTTTCTCCGCCCCCGGCGGGCAGCGCCGGGCCCGCACCGCCTGAACCTCGACCCCAAGGACATCGCCGTCGCGCTGCCCACCGCCGACCCCGGTGAGCGACGGACCCTGGCCCCGCTGCGGCGCAAGCCCAAGCGCCTCGACACCGCGCCCGAGCTGTTCTCGAAGGGCAAGGGCGCGCCCGTCGTCGCCGAGCTGAACCCGGACCGCGGCCGAGACGATCCAGCCGGGCAGGACGAGCTCCCGGCCGGCGGGCAGGGCGTGCTCGTGACCTCGCAGACCGCGCGGCAGCGCGAGCTCGGCGAGCTGCTCGAGGACACCCCGCCCGATCCCGCGGTCGCCTCCATGGCCCAGGCCATCGCCCGGCGGCTCTCGGTGCGCCGCCGCCCGCGCGACGCCCGCGCCGAACGCGGCACGGGCGCGCTGGCGTCGGTGCCCTACGCCTACCGCTCGGACGACATCGACCTCGACAAGACCATCGAGATGCTCGCCGAGCGGCCGCGGCCGGAGGACACCGACATCATCGTGCGCGAGCGGATGAGCAGCCGGCGCGCCGCGGTGCTGATCGTCGACGTGTCCGGGTCCATGCGCGGGGAGAAGGTGCGGATCGCCGCGGCCACCGTCGCCGCGCTGTCCGCGGACCTGTCCGGTGCCTCGGACCAGCTCGCCCTGGTCGCGTTCTGGTCCGACGCCGCCGTCCTGAAGCCGCTGACCACCCCGGCCACCCCCTCGGCGCTGCTGGACCAGCTGCTGCGCATCCCGGCCCGCGGGCTGACCAACGTCGGGTTCGGGCTCTCGGTCGCGCACGCCGAGCTCGCCCGCTCCGCGGCCCGCCGGCGCACCGCCATCCTGCTCACCGACGCCGTGCACAACGCCGGCCCCGACCCCCGCGACCTGGCCCGCCGCTTCGGTGAGCTGCACGTGCTGCTCGAGACCGACGGCGAGCACGACCTTCCGCTGGGGCGCGACCTCGCCCGCCTCGGCCACGGCACCCTGCACCCGGTGCACACGCACCGGGACGTCGCCCCCGCCCTGAACCGCATTCTCAACCGCTGAAGGAGAAGAACACCCGATGAGCCCCGTGATCGTCGTCGCCACCGTCTCGCCCAAGCCCGGCGAGGAGGAGGCCGTCCGCGAGGCGTTCCTCGCCGCCATCCCGAAGGTCCACGGGGAGCCGGGCTGCGGCAAGTACGCGCTGCACGAGAGCACCGGCGATTCGACCGACCTGCTCTTCGTGGAGCGCTGGGAGTCGGCCGAGGCGCTCAAGACCCACGGCGCCGGACCCGCCCTCGCCGAGGCCGGCGCCGCGCTCAAGGGCCGGCTCGCCCGGCCGATCGAGGTGAAGACCTTCACGCCGATCCCCGCCGGCACCCCGGAGCAGGGCACGATCTGAGGGCGCCGACCGGAGGACCCCGGCCTGCTGCACGGCGGCCGGGGCCATCCAGCAGACTCCTCCCGTGACGGTTCGCAGCTCCCTGATCGGCCTCCCCGAGATCACCGCCGCCGCCGAGCGGATCGCCGGGCACGTCGTCCGGACCCCGACGGTCGAGAGCCCGGGCCTGTCCGCCCTGCTCGGGGTGCCGGTCACCGCCAAGCTTGAGCTGCTGCAGCGCACCGGGTCGTTCAAGGCCCGCGGGGCGACCGCGAAGCTGCTCTCGCTCACGCCCGAGGAGCGGTCGGCCGGTGTCGTCGCGGTCAGCGGCGGCAACCACGGCATCGCCGTCGCGGAGATGGCGGCCGCCCTCGGCATCGACGCGGCGGTGGTGATGCCGGAGTCGGCGTCGTCGCGGACGGTGGCGGCCTGCCGCGCCACGGGATCGGACGTGCACCTCACCCCGGACATCGCCGGGGCCTTCGCGCTGGCCGCGGAGCTGCAGGGGGCCGGCCGGACGATGGTGCACCCGTTCGACGACCCGGTCGTCGTGGCGGCGCAGGGCACCGTCGGGCTCGAGCTGGCCGAGGACGCCGGCGGCCTCACGGACGTCCTGGTCAGCATCGGCGGCGGCGGGCTGGTCTCCGGCGTCGCGGCCGCGCTGCGGGCCACCCGGCCGGGCGTGCGGATCTGGGGCGTGGAGACGACCGGGGCCGAGGCCCTGTCCGCGGCGATCACCGCGGGCGGGCCCACGCCGGTCACACTGTCGTCGATCGTGACCTCGCTCAGCGCGCCGTCGGCCTCCCGGCTGACGTACGAGCACGTCACGGCCCTGGTCACGGACGTCGTCGTGGTGCCCGACGCCGAGGCGGTGCGCGGCACGCTCGACCTCGCGGCGCACGCGAAGCTCTGGACCGAGCCCGCCGCGGGCTGCCTGGTCCCGGCCGCGCGCCGGATCCTCGACCGGGTCGGGCCGGGTGCCCGGCTCGGACTGGTGGTGTGCGGCGGCAACGCCACGTTCGCCGACGTCGCGGCCTGGGCCGAGCGGTTCGGCGTCCGGGACTGACCGGCCGCCTCCGCGCGTTGAACCGGGCGTGGACACGCAGGTCGTGGTGATCGGCGCCGGGCAGGCCGGGCTCTCGGCCGCCTGGGGGCTGCGCCGCACCGGGCTGGAGCCCGGTCCCGGGTTCGTGGTGCTCGACGCCGAGGAGGCACCGGGCGGGGCGTGGCGGCACCGCTGGGACACCCTGCGCGTGGCCGGCGACGCCTTCTCCGCGCACCGCATCCACTCGCTGCCCGGGCTGGCGTTCGCGCCCGAGGACCCCGACCGGCCCGCCAACCAGGTCGTGCCGGAGTACTTCGCGGCCTACGAGCGGGAGTTCGACCTGCAGGTCCGGCGGCCGGTGCGGGTGAGCGCGGTGCGGTCGGTGGGCGCGGACCTCGCGGTCGACACGGACGCCGGGACCTGGACCGCGCAGGCCCTGGTCAACGCCACCGGCACCTGGACGCACCCGTTCGTGCCCGCCTATCCCGGCGCGCGGGAGTTCCGCGGCCGGCAGCTGCACGCCGTCGAGTTCCCCGGGCCCGAGGCGTTCACCGGGCAACGGGTCGTCGTGATCGGCGGCGGCACCTCGGCCGTGCAGTTCCTGCTGCAGCTCGCCCCGGTCGCGGCGGCGACCACCTGGGTCACCCGGACCCCGCCGCGCTGGCGGGAGGGCCCGTTCGACGACGTCGCCGGGCGCGAGGCCGTCGCGCTCGTCGAGGAGCGGGTGCGGGCGGGGCTGCCGCCGCGCCCCGTCGTCAGTGTGACGGGGCTGCCGCTGACTCCCGCGTACCGGGCCGGGATCGAGAGCGGCGTGCTCGACCGCCGCCCGATGTTCGCCCGGATCACCCCGGACGGTGTGGCCTGGGCCGACGGGACCACCGAGCCCGCCGACGTCCTCCTCTGGGCCACCGGCTGGCGGCCGACGATCGGGCACCTCGCCCCGCTGCGCCTGCGCTCGCCGCACGGCGGGATCGCGCTCGACGGCACCCGCGCCGTCGCCGACCCGCGCGTCCACCTCGTCGGCTACGGGCCCTCCGCCAGCACCATCGGCGCCAACCGGGCGGGCCGGGCGGCCGCGCACGAGATCGTGCAACTGTTGCGGCAGCGGGGCGCGGCGGCCTGATCACGTCAGGCCTCGCGGCGCTCCCGCCGGAGCATCCGGTACTCGCGGAACACGAGTACGGTGATCGCGAGGTCGAGCGCGGCGAGGAAGGGCAGCACCAGCGAGCCCGTGTGCACCGCCCGGATCACCTCGTACACCACGAACAGCAGCAGGACCGCGATCGCGACCGGGTAGGCGGGCAGCCACTTGCGCAGCAGCGCCACCACGAGCGCCAGCTTCACCGCCCCGTGCAGGGCCAGGTAGAGCACGGCGAAGGTGCGGTCGCCGGACGCGAACTCGGCGGTCCCGGCGACGAAGTGCCGGGCCAGGGTGCCGTCGGGCGGCCCGAGCAGGTCGTGGGCCAGGACCTCGGCGACCAGGTGGTGCACGGCCGCGCCGGACACCAGGACCAGCACGAGCGCGCCGATCAGCTCGGCCGCGCCGTCGATCCCCTTGACGAGCAGGGCGAGCTGGAAGAGCCGCTCGGTGCGGGACGCGGCGACCGTGTCCTGCTCGTCGGGGCTCACCGGGTGATTCCGGTGTGGCCGAGCGAGTAGCGGCCGGGCTGGGGCCACACGCACAGCCCGTGCGGGCCGTTGCCCACCGGGATCTTCCGGATCAGGCTGCCGTCCGCGGTGGAGAGGACGTAGATCTCCCGGTCGTAGCGGCCGGAGAGCCACAGCTGGGAGCCGTCCGCGGACACGTTGCCCATGTCGGGACTCCCGCCGCCGGGGAGCTGCCAGGTCGTGAGGATCGCGCCGGTGTAGGCGTCGAGGACGCTGATCGAGCCCTCGTGCCGGTTGGTGACGAAGAGCCGGGTGGCGTCGCGGGAGAGGTATAGGCCGTGGGCACCGTGCCCGGTCGGGATCTCCCGGATGACCCGGGTGGCGGCGCCGTCGAGCACCCACAGCCCGTTCTGGTCGTGGTCGGCGACGTAGAAGACCGAGCCGTCCGGGGCGAGCTTGATGTCCTGCGGGCCCATGTGGGTGTTGCGGGTGGGCATGTCGATCGTCCGCAGCAGGGTGCGGCGCGCGACGTCGACCACCGCGACCCGCCCGGCGAACTCGCAGGTGAACACGGCGGTACGGCCGTCCGGGGTGAAGTCGGCGTGGTCGATGCCGGCGCAGTCCGGGGTGGGCAGGTCGCCCTGCTGCACCCAGGTGTGCGGGTCGTAGAAGACCAGCCGCTTCTGCGCCTCGGCCACCGAGATCGCCGTGGTGCCGTCCGGGGTGAAGTACATGTTGTAGGGATCCTGCACCGGGATCGCCGCGCCCGGCTTCCCCGTCACCGGATCGAAGGGCACCACCTTGTTGAGGATGTCGTCGGTGGCGTAGAGCGTGCGCATGTCCCACGAGGGCACGACGTGCTGCAGCTCCCCGCCCAGCCGGTAGGTCCCGACGGTCGCGAACGTGGCCGGGTCGATCACGCGGACCTCGCCGGACTTGGTGTGCGGCACGTAGACCAGCGGCTTCGCGGCCCTCGCCGCGTCGGAGAGCATGTTCGCCCCGGCGTCCGCGTAGACGTTGCGCGCGTTCGTGACCGGCGGCATGCCGGGCAGCGCGTCGCTGGCGGCGGCCGGGGCGGGCGTGGTGCCGGCCCCCGGCGTCGGCGCGGAGGTGGGCACCGACGCCGGCGTCCCACCCCCGCTGCACGCCGTGACCAGCACCGTCAGCCCGGCCACCGCCGCCGCGGCGAGCCGCCCTCGCACACCCATCACGCAGGTCCCCCGTCACTCGCACCGCCCCGGGCGGACAAGCCTGCCCGCCGGGGCCGGGTCCCGCCAGGGTCACCCGCCCCTACGGCCCCGACGGGTTCGACGACGTCGGGCGAACGAGTCGACGGGGAGCGGACGGACGATCAGTCGGTGCGGACCTCGGCGCCGTCCTGGGCCCAGCGGGTGTGGAAGGAGCCCTCGGCGTCGGTGCGCCGGTAGGTGTGGGCGCCGAAGTAGTCCCGCAGGCCCTGGATGAGGTTGGCCGGGCCGCGCTCGCGGCGGTAGCCGTCGTAGTACGACAGCGAGCTCGAGAAGGCCGGGATCGCGACGCCCTGCTCCGTCGCCACGGTCACCACCCGCCGCCAGGCGTCCTGCGCGTCCGCCACCGCCTCGGTGAAGTACGGGACCATGAGCAGGTTGTCGAGGTCGGGGTGCTCGGCGTAGGCGTCCCGGATCCGGTTGAGGAACTGGGCCCGGATGATGCAGCCGCCGCGCCAGATCGTGGCCATGTCGCCGAGCTTGAGGTCCCAGTCGTTCTCGATCGAGGCCGCGCGCATCTGGGCGAACCCCTGTGCGTAGGCCACGACCTTGGACGCGTAGAGGGCCTGGCGGATGTCGTCGACCAGCTGCTCGTCGGCCTTCTGCGCCGGCGACGGGCCGGCCAGGGTGGTCGACGCGGCCCTGCGCTCGTCCCGCAGCGCGGAGAGGGTCCGGGCGAACACGGCCTCGGTGATGCCGGTCAGCGGGACGCCGAGGTCGAGTGCGTCCTGCGAGGTCCAGCGGCCGGTGCCCTTCTGCTCGGCCTGGTCGACGATGACGTCGACGAGCGGCTTGCCCGTCTTCTCGTCCGTCTTGGCGAGGACCTTGCCGGTGATCTCGATGAGGAAGGACTCGAGGTCGCCGCTGTTCCACTCCTCGAAGATCTTCCCGATCGCCGGCGCGTCCAGCCCGACGACGTGGGTGAGCAGGTCGTACGCCTCGGCGATGAGTTGGATGTCGGCGTACTCGATGCCGTTGTGCACCATCTTCACGTAGTGCCCGGCGCCGCCGGGGCCGACGTGCACGCAGCACGGGGTGTCGTCGACCTTGGCGCTGATCGCGGTGAAGATCTCCTCGACCTCGGCGTAGGCCTCCGGGTCGCCGCCGGGCATGATGCTCGGCCCGAGCAGCGCGCCCTCCTCGCCGCCGGACACGCCGACGCCCATGAACCGGATCCCGTTCGCGGCGCACTCCTCGGTACGGCGCACGGTGTCCGGGAAGTGCGAGTTGCCGGCGTCGATGATGATGTCGCCCTCGTCGAGCAGCGGGGTGAGCTCCTCGATCACGGCGTCGACGGGCCTGCCCGCCTTGACCATCACGATGATCCGCCGCGGCCGCTCCAGCGAGTTCACGAAGTCCTCGACGGACTCCGACGCCGTGAACTCGCCCTCGCCGCCGTGCTCGGCCATGAACTGCTCGGTCTTCGCGGTGGTGCGGTTGTGCACGGCGACCGGGACGCCGCGGCTCGCGATGTTCCGGGCCAGGTTCGCGCCCATCACCGCCAGCCCGGTGACGCCGATCCGGCTCTTCTCCGCCATGCGCTGCTCCCTGGGTCTGGGTCCGGGTGTGCGGCCCATCCTGCCCCCCGGGGCCGGGCCGGGGCGACCCGTCGTCGGCGCGAGGACGTGTGATCCGCTACCCGGCGGGCGGGTCCTCGCCCAGGCCGGCGCGCCAGATCGTGAGCACGCGCGCGGCGACGCGGTGGTGCGCGGCGAGGGCCTCGGGCGGCGGCGTCTCGAACACCGGCCCGTCGGCGCCCCAGCGGTGCAGCAGGTCGGTGTCCGAGCCGTGGTCGATGTCGAGCAGCACGTGGACCAGGGTCATGTCGGGGACGAGCACGGTCAGCGCCGCCGCGGTCCCCGTGGCCGGCGGGTCCAGCACGGGCGACGGGCCGGTCGGGTCGGCGGGCCCGGGAGGGTGGGGCAGCAGCCGGCTGCCCAGCTCCCGCGCGGCGGCCCCGAGCACCGCGACGTCGCCGGGATCCGCGGTCAGGTACACCAGGCGCGGGCTCAGGTGGGGTTCCCCCCGCCTGGCCGGCCGGCACGCCGGTTCCAGGACGGCGACGAGACGGCGGCCGCACTCCAGCGCCAGGTCCGGGGGCAGCGCGCTCGGGCGGGCGGTCCCGGCCAGGGTCGCGAGGCCCATGACGACCGAGGAGACCAGTCGGGTCCACTCCCCGGGCGCGTACGGCAGCGCGCGGCGAACGCCCGTCCCCGGATCCACCGGCCCCACCTCCTCGTCACACAGCGTGGCGAACGGCGGGTGGCGGGGCCATACGTCGAGGTGCGTACACGACGCCGGGTACCCGGCCGGAGGCGCAGGTGCAGGACCGCGCGTGCCTAGATGTTCGTGGACCCCGGCGGGACGCCGTCCGGGAGCGGCGCGGCGTGCTCCTCCCCCGCCGCCGCGGGCACGTCCGCGAGGTCGAGGGTGTACGAGGTCATGGACAGCGATCCGTAGGTGTAGCCGTCGACGAGCACGTCCGCGCCGTGCCCGGCGGCCGCGCCGAGCCCGGCGAGGTAGAGCACCGGGACGAGATGGTCCGGCGTCGGCACCGCCGCGGCCCAGTCGGCCGCCTGGCGCAGGCGCAGCACCTCCTCCGGCTCGCCGGTGAGCACCGCGCGGGCGGCGTCGTCGAACCGGTGGGCCCAGTCGAAGCCGGAGTCGCGGTGGGCGGCGTCCATGCCGGCGAGGTTGTGCACCACGTTCCCGCTGCCCAGCACCAGCACGCCGCGCTCGCGCAGCGGGGCGAGCCGGGCGCCGAGGTCCAGGTGGTACTCGAGCGGCTTCGTCGCGTCGATGGACAGCTGGACGACGGGCACGTCCGCCTCGGGGAAGACGTGCGCGAGGACCGACCAGGTGCCGTGGTCGAGCCCCCAGCTGTCGACGTCGGCCCCCACCCAGGTCGGCTTGACGATCTCCGCGACCTCCTCGGCGAGCTCCGGCGCGCCGGCCGCCGGGTACTCGACCGCGAACAGGTCCTGCGGGAAGCCGAAGAAGTCGTGGATCGTGCGCGGCCGCGGCATCGCGGTCACGGCGGTGGCGTTGACGTACCAGTGCGCGGAGATCACCAGCACCGCGCGCGGCCGGGGCAGTGCCTCGCCGAGGGCCCGCCAGGACTCCGTGTACCGGTTGCGCTCCAGGGCGTTCATCGGGCTGCCGTGCCCGACGAACGCCGCCGGCATGGGGGTGCCCGCTGCCGTGCTCATGAGCGGGGATCCTAGAACGCCGGCCAGGGGATGGCGGGCCCGTAGCCCGACGGCTCGGGGAACAGCGGCACGGCCAGCATCAGGTCGACCCGGTCGGTCAGCGCCCGGATCTCCGACAGCGTGACGTGCGGGCCCAGCTCCTCGCCGAGGGTGCCGGCCAGCTCGGCGCGCAGCTTCGACAGGGCCTCGATCTCGGCGTCGGTGAACTCCTCGCCGACCCAGCCCCACAGCACGGTCCGGAGCTTGTCCTCGACGTGCATCGTGAGCCCGTGGTCGACGCCGTAGACCCGGCCGTCGTCGCCGGCCAGCACGTGCCCGCCCTTGCGGTCGGCGTTGTTGACGACGACGTCGAACACCGCCATGGCCCGCAGCCGCGGGTCGTCGGCGTGCACCAGCACCGCGGGCCGGCCGTCGTCGTCGCGGGCGCGCAGCACACCCCGCCAGCCCGGCTTGACCTCCTTGGGCGGGCGGATGTCGACGAGGTCCTCGGACCTCCCGGTCTCCACCCAGGCCTGGACCATGCCCGGGCCGAACGGGCCCTCCCGGAGCACGGTCGGCGGCACGACGTGCCAGCCCGCGGCCTCGGAGATCAGGTAGCTGGCGACCTCGCGCCCGGCCAGGGTGCCGTCGGGGAAGTCCCACAGCGGACGCTCGCCGCGGACCGGCTTGTAGACGCACTGCAGGGTGCAGCCGTCCGCCGAGACCGTGCCGAACAGGGTGGCGTTGGAGGCGTCGACCATCCGTCCGGTGACCTCGATGCGTCCCCTGCGCAGGACGTCGAGGACCGCGGGGTCGCGCAGGTCGGAACCGGTCAACCGCGCTTACTCGCCCGCGCCGGAGACGTCCCCCATCGGGGAGCGCTGGTGGTAGCCGTTGAGCCGCACGCACACGTGCCCCTGCGGGTCCAGCGGCTCCGCGCAGAGCGGGCACGGGGCGCGGCCGGCGGACACGACCTTCTCGGCCCGGTCGGCGAACTCGCGGGCCTGCAGCGGGGACAGGAACACCCGCAGCGCGTCGGGCCCCTCCTCGGTGTCGTCGAGGACGACGGACTCGTCGATCTCCTCCTCGGTCACCGCGAGCAGCTCGACCACGATGGACTTGGAGTCCGCGTCCCAGCCCAGGCCCATCGTGCCGACCCGGAACTCCTCCTCCAGCGGCACGGCCAGCGGGTCGTTGTCCGAGGACTCGACCTCCTGCCCGGTGTCGACCTCGGTGCCGAAGCGCCGCGCGATCTCCGCGAGCAGCGCCTCGATCCGCTCCGCGAGCACCGAGACCTGCTGCTTCTCCAGCAGGACGCTGATCGTGCGCGCGTCCTGGATGGCCTGCAGGTAGAAGGCCCGGTCGCCGGGCTCGCCGACGGTGCCCGCGACGAAGCGCTCGGGCTGGCGGAAGACGTGGATGACGCGTGACATGGCGAAACCCAGAGTAGGCCAACGCCGCGGGCGTGGCACCCCGGTGGGGCGGACGAGCTCCTCAGGCCCCCGTGGAGCCGCCGACGACCGCGTCGGACGAGGGTTCGGCGGCGGGTTCGGCGGCGGGTTCGGCCACGCCGTCGCCCTGTCCCTCCTCGCCCTCCTTCGGCGGGGGCGGCAGGAGCGCCGCGACGTCCCCGCCGACGTCGTTCACCCGGGCCACGAAGGGCCGGGTCCTCGTGTAGGTCACCACCGAGATCGAGCAGGTGTCGACCACGATCCGCTGGAAGTTGTCGAGGTGGCTGGCGAGCGCGTCGGCCAGCACCGCCTTGATGACGTCGCCGTGGCTGCAGGCCACCCAGATCGCGTGCGGGCCGTGCGCCTCCGCGATCCGCCGCTCGTGGTGCCGGACCGCGGCGACCGCGCGGGCCTGCATGCCGGCGAGCCCCTCGCCGCCGGGGAACACCGCGGCCGACGGGTGTGCCTGGACGACCTTCCAGAGGTCCTCCTTGGCCAGCTCGGCGAGCTTGCCGCCGGTCCAGTCGCCGTAGTCGACCTCGGACAGGTCCTCCTCGACGAGCGGCACCAGGCCGCGGGCCTCGGCCAGCGGCGTGACGGTCTGCCGGCAGCGCAGCATCGGCGAGGTGACGATCTCGGCGAGCGGCAGCGGCGCCAGCCGCTCGACCACCGCCGCCGCCTGCTCGCGGCCCTTGTCGTCCAGCTCGACGCCCGGCGTCCGGCCGGCGAGCACGCCGGCGGTGTTGGACGTCGACCGGCCGTGCCGGAGCAGGATCAGGGTGGTCACGACGATCGAGCCTACGTGTCGGGGTCAGGTGGCGGAGACCGCGCCGATGCCCAGCGCCGCCATCAGCGCCACGCCGAGCGCGATCCGGTAGGCGACGAACACGTAGACGGTGTTCTTCTCCACGAACTTGAGCAGCCACGCGATCACGGCGTAGCCGACCACGCCCGCGATCAGCACGGCCACGATCATCTGGGCCGGGGTGGGCCCGTCCCCGGCGAAGACGTCGGGCAGCGTGAACAGGCCCGACCCGAAGACCGCGGGGAGGGCGAGCAGGAACGAGAACCGCACGGCCGCGGCCCGCTCGAGGCCGAGGAACAGGCCGACCGTGATCGTGCCGCCGGACCGCGAGACGCCCGGCACCAGGGCCATGGCCTGCGCGAAGCCGAGGATGATGCCGTCCCGCATCGTCAGCTCCTCCAGCGGGCGCACCTGCCGGCCGTAGCGCTCGGCCAGGCCGAGCAGGATGCCGAACACGACGAGGGTGGTCGCGATCAGCCAGAGGTTGCGGGCGACCGTCTCGATCTGGTCCTTGAACAGCACCCCGAGCACGACGATCGGGATGCTGCCGAGGATGACCATCCAGGCCATCCGGTAGTCCTGGGTCGCCCGGACCTCGGGGTCGCGGAGCCCGCGGAACCACGTCGCCACGAGCCTGCCGATGTCCCTGGCGAAGTAGACGAGCACCGCCAGCTCGGTGCCGATCTGGGTGACGGCGGTGAAGGCGGCGCCCGGGTCGTGGCCGAAGAACAGCCCCGACACGATCCGCAGGTGGCCGGACGAGGAGATCGGCAGGAACTCGGTCAGTCCCTGGACCAGGCCGAGCACCACGACCTCGAGCCAGCTCATCGGACGTCCCCCCGGGTCTCGGTCACGGGGCGTCACGGTAGCGAGGGCGGGGGCGGGCACCGCGGACCCACCCCCGGGTGGCAGGCTCGTCGGGTGCTGCGCAGGAGGGTGGGCGGGTCCGGGTTGCAGGTCTCGCGCATCGGCCTGGGCACCATGACCTGGGGCGAGGACACGGACGTCGAGGGCGCGGGCGAGCAGCTCGTGGCCTTCGTCGAGGGCGGCGGCACGCTGGTCGAGACCGCCGACGTCTACGGCGACGGCGCGGCGCAGGAGGTCCTCGGCGCGCACCTCGAGGCCGGCCTCGTCGCGCGGGACGACCTGGTGATCGCCGCGCGCGGCGCCCCGCCGGCCGGCGCCCTGGGGCAGCAGGCGGCCCGCGGCGCCCTGCTGCACGGGCTCGACGCGACGCTGCGCCGGCTGCGCACCGACCGGGTCGACCTGTGGCAGCTGCCCGGCTGGGACCCGCAGGTCCCGCTCGAGGAGACGCTGTCGGCGGTCCAGGTCGCGGTGCTGAGCGGCAAGGTCCGCTACGCCGGCCTGGTCGCGCCGGCGGGCTGGCAGCTCGCCACGGTCACCGAGCGGGCCCGGGCCGTGGGCAACGTCGTGGTCCCGGTGTCGGCGCAGGCGGAGTACTCCCTGCTGCACCGCGCCCCGGAGGCCGAGCTGCTGCCCGCGGCCCGGCACCACGGCCTGGGCCTGTTCGCCTGGGCGCCGCTCGGCCGCGGCGTGCTGACGGGCAAGTACACCGACGGCACGCCGGCGGACTCGCGCGCCACCTCGCCGGTGCTCGCGGCCTACGTCGAGGCGCGGCGCAACGAGCGCAGCGCCCGGATCGTGCAGTCCGTGCTCACCGCCGCGGACGGGCTCGGGACCTCGCCGCTGGCCGTCGCGCTGGCCTGGGTGCGGGACCGGCCCGGGGTCGCCGCCGCCGTCGTCGGGGCGCGGGACGCCGCCCAGCTCGCCGCGTCGCTGGCCACCGAGGCCGTGTCCCTGCCGCCGGAGATCAGGGCCGCGCTCGACGACGTCAGCGCCGGCCCCTGACCGAATCGCGACGCTCGCCCCCAACCCTGGCCCCGCGCGCCGACACCCTCGTATGGTGGGTCCGTAACCCCTGGTTCACCGGGGGTCGCGAGCACTGCAGGAGGTGACCGGTGGCAGGTACCGGTGCGACGGAGGCGGTCGATCTCGACGGGAATCCCCACGTGGAGGGGGACTGGGAGTACCGCCCCCTCCGGATCGACGGCGACGTGCCCCGGCTGACGGCCGCGGTGCGCCTCGCGATCCAGGCCGAGTACGCGGGATGGGAGCTCTCCCGGGTCCGGCTCTACCCCGGCGGGGTGCGCAAGGTCTGGCTGCGCCGCCGGCGCACCGGGCAGATGCTCCCGGAGCTGTCCTACTAGCTCCGCCGTCCGCTCCGCCCGGTCTCCCAGTCCACGGGCGGCGGCGCCCCGGCGCCCTTCGGTCCGGGGACGCCACGGAAGCCGTACGGGGCGGGTTCGCGCCCGGGCTGCACGAACCAGCACTCCCCCGGCTCCCCGCGCTCCAGGACCGCCTCCACCGCGGTCGCCACGTCCTCGGCCGTGAGCAGCGGGAAGTCGCCGAACTGCTCCTTGGCGCGGGCGATCAGCGGGGTGTCGGCGAAGCCGGGGCACACGGCGTTGACCACGATGCCCTCCGGCGCCAGCACCGGGGCGGCCGAGCGGACGTACCCGACGACCGCGTGCTTCGAGGCCGTGTAGAGCGCGTCCCCGGGCATCGGGACCAGACCGGCGAGGGAGGCGATGGCCACGATCCGGCCGCCGCCGGCCCGGCGCAGCGCCGGGACCGCCGCGGTCAGCCCGAACACCACGTGGTCGAGGTTGACGCCCATGATCGCCCGGTAGCCGGCGAGGTCGAGATCCGCGATCCCGGACTGGCCGGAGGTGATGCCGGCGTTCAGCAGCACCACGTCGAGGTGCCCGCGTACCCCCTCGGCCGCCTCGACCAGGGCGGTCACGGCCTCGGGGTCGGTGACGTCGGCGACCCGTGCCGTGCCCCCGATCTCGCCGGCGACGAGCTCGGCGGCGTCGCCGTCCCGGTCGGCCACGACCACGTGCGCGCCCGCCCCGGCCAGCCGCCGGGACGCGGCCGCGCCGATCCCCGAGGCGCCCCCGGTGACCAGGGCGACCTTGTCGGTGAGGTCCATCATCGGTTCCGCCGGCTCCGTCCCGTGTCGTTGCTCACGCCGTGCGCAGGAAGCGCTCGAGGACCCGGGTGCCGAACTCCAGCGCGTCGACCGGCACCCGCTCGTCGATGCCGTGGAAGAGCGAGGCGAAGTCCAGGTCCGGGGGCAGCCGCAGGGGCGCGAACCCGAAGCAGCGCATGCCCAGCTGCTGGAAGGACTTCGCGTCCGTGCCACCGGAGAGCATGTAGGGGACCGCCCTCGCCTCCGGGTCCTCGGTGCGCAGCGCCGCCGCCATCGCGTCGACGAGCGCGCCGGAGAACTCGGTCTCCACCGCGGGCAGGTCCTGGATCCACTCGCGCTCGACGTCCGGCCCGAGCAGCTCGTCGACCTCCCGGAGGAAGGCCTCCCGACGGCCGGGCAGCACCCGGCAGTCGACGGTGGCCTCGGCCGTCGACGGGATGACGTTGGCCTTGTAGCCCGCGCTGAGCATGGTCGGGTTCGCGGTGTCGCGGACCGTGGCGCCGACCATGCGGGCGACCGGGCCGAGCTTGGCGAAGGCGCCCTCGATGTCCTCGTCCGGGAACTCCATGCCGGTGAGCTCGCGGATGTGGTCGGCGAAGGCGCGCACGGTGTCCGTCACGATGAGCGGGAACCGGTGGTTGCCCAGCCGCGCGACCGCCTCGGAGAGGATGGTCACGGCGTTGTCCTCGTGCAGGAAGGAGCCGTGGCCGGGCTTGCCCTTGGCGCGCAGCCGCATCCAGGCCATGCTCTTCTCGGCCGACTCGATCAGGTAGACGCGGCGGTCCTGGCCGAGGGTGAGGGAGAACCCGCCGACCTCGCCGACGGCCTCGGTGCAGCCCTCGAACAGGTCCGGCCGGTGCTTCACCAGCCACTGGGCCCCGTACGAGCCACCGGCCTCCTCGTCGGCCACGAAGGCGAAGACGAGGTCGCGGGGCGGGACGTGGCCCTCCCGCTTGAACTGCCGCGCGACCGCGATCGTCATCGCGACCATGTCCTTCATGTCGACGGCGCCGCGGCCCCAGACGTAGCCGTCCTGCACCGCGCCGGAGAAGGGGTGCACGGACCACTCGCTCGGCTCGGCGGGCACGACGTCCAGGTGGCCGTGCACCAGCAGCGCGCCGCGCTCCGGGTCCGCCCCCTTCAGCCGGCAGAACACGTTCGCGCGGCGGGGCCCGCCGGACTCGAGCACCTCCACCTCGTAGCCGACCTCGGAGAGCTTCCCGGCGACGTACTCCGCCGCCTCCTGCTCCCCCGTGACGGTCGCCGGGTCGCCGGTGTTGGACGTGTCGATGCGGATGAGGTCCGAGCAGAGCTCGACCACCTCGTCCACGGCGCTGCGCGGGCCGGTCATGACCATGTTCCTACCACCCCGGGCCCACACGCATGCCCCCTCCGCGGGGGCCGGGTCGGCTCCGCTATGCTTCAACGGTCGCACCGGGCGGGCCCGGGCGGTGCAGGTCCGAGTGGCGGAATGGCAGACGCGCTAGCTTGAGGTGCTAGTCCCCGAGTAGGGGGTGGGGGTTCAAGTCCCCCCTCGGACACAGAGAACATCTCCCCGATCACGACCCCGGTCCGGTGGACCGGGGTCCCGTCGTTCTCGGGGGTCTCGTCGTTCTCGGGCTCCCGTGATCGGCGGTGGGGTGCGCCGAGGGCCGCCGGCGGAGCCCGGGGCGCACGCAACCGTCGATCAGGCCGTGACCGTGGCCGAGGCGGCGGCGGTGGTCGTGGCGAGGCGGCGGGCCGGGCGGGCGCGGCGGAGGAGGCCGGCCAGGAGGACCAGGCCGCCGGGGAGGGTGCTCACCACCGTCAGGACGCCGTAGACCACGGCGGCGGACAGGCCCTGGGCCGCGCCGAGACCGACCGCGCCGAACGCGACGGCGGCCACGGCCTCGCGCGGCCCGAACCCGCCGACGTTGACCGGCAGGCCCATCACGAACAACGCCAGCACCAGGAGCGGGAGCAGTTGCGCGGTGGGAGCGGTCGCGCCGACGGTGCGGGCCGCGACCAGGAACAGGCCGAGGTACCCGGCGAGCGCGGCGAGGGAGAGCAGAGCCACACCGGGCCAGGCGTCGCGGGCGAGGAGTCCGCGGCGGGCGTCGGCGAGCAGGGTGCCCAGGCCGCTCCGGACCCGGCGGACGCGCAGCGCGACGACCACGGCCGCCCCGAGTACCCCGAGCGCCGGGGCCCAGACCTGGACCGGCACGGACAGCGCGGACAGCACGGACGGCTCGCCGACCAGCACGACCGTCCCGACCACCACGAGCGCGATCTGCCCGGCGACCTTCTCCAGCATCACCGCCCGGGCTCCGCGGCCGACGTCGCCCACCGCGCGGCCGTGCTCCACCGCCCGGCCGACGTCGCCGAGGATCCCGGCCGGGAGCACCGAGTTGAGGAACAGCGCCCGGTAGCAGTGCGCCACGGCCGGGCCGAGCCGCAGCGGCATCCCGAGCCGCCGGGACACGAGCACCCAGCGGGCCGCGCCGGCCACGGTGGTCGCGGCGCCGATGCCGAGCGCCGCCAGAACTGCGGCGAGGTCGACCGCCCGCAACCCGTCGAGGACCGGACCCGCCCCCAGCCGCCAGACCACCAGGACGAGCAGCGCCACCGCTGCCGCCGTCCGGACCCGCGACGACCCCAACACCGCCCGCGCTGCAGCACCCACGGACCGCGCTATGGCTCCATGACTCGTCTCGGCCGCAGGGCCCGAGGGCCTGATGGGTCCGTACTGCGGCTCGACACCAGGGTCCGAGGGCGTTACGGATCCATACTGCGTCGCCGGGGTCGGCAGGACCGGAGCGCTCACGACCGCACCCCCTCGAGGATCGCGGCGAGGGCGGCGGAGGGGACCTCCCAGCCCGGCACCGTCGCCCGGCGCTCGCGCGCGGCGCGGCGGAGGCGGGCGCGCAGGGACGGGTCGTCGAGCCAGGCCTGCAGCCCGTCCGCGAGCCCGCGGGCGTCCGGCGCCACCAGCAGGCCGGGCACCTCGCCGGAACCCGTGGTGCCCAGGGCCTCCCGCACCCCGCCGACATCGCTGGCGAGCACCGGGACGCCGCGGGCCAACGCCTCCAGCACCACCATCCCGAAGGCCTCCGCGCGCGAGGGCAGCACGAGCAGGTCGGCGACCGCGTAGGCCTCGGCGAGGGCCGCGCCGGCGAGCGGGCCGTCGAGCCGGACCCGGTCGGCCAGACCGTGCCGGTCGAGCGCGCGCCGGACCAGGTCGACGTGCGCGGGCGCGCGGCCGAGCGGCCCCACGAGCCGGCAGCTCCACGGCCGCGACGCGACCCGCGCCAGCGCCCCGACCAGCAGGTCCTGCCCCTTCGTCGGGGTCACCGAGCCCACGCAGAGCAGGCTCGTGCCGTCCGAACCCGGGGCCAGGGGCGCCGGATCGGCCCCGGGCGTGACCACCGGGACCTCGCGCAGGCCGTGCAGCGACTCCAGCCGCCGGGCCGACCACGTGCTCGTCGCGACGACCGCGGCCGCGGCGTGCAGCACCGCCCGCTCGCGACCGGCCAGCGCGGGATCGGCACCGGCCTCGTCGGCGAGCGGCAGGTGCACCAGCACCACCGGCCGCAGCCGCCCGGCCTCCGGCACCACGACCTCGGGGACCCCGCAGGCCACGAGCCCGTCGAGCAGCACCACGGCGCCGTCCGGGAGCGCCGCCAGCGCCGCCGCCAGTGCCGCGCGGTCGGCCGCCGAGGGGTGCGGCCAGCTCCCGCCCGCCGCGATCTCGTGCACCCCGCCGAGCCGGGCCAGCACGCGGCGGTCGTAGACGTTGCCGCCGGAGGGCCGCCGCGGGTCGTCGACGTCGGCGGGCAGCACGGCCGCCACCACGGGCGCGGACACGATCACGGGAGGGACCGCTCGTAGCTCGCCCACGCCACGTGGGACTCGTGCAGCGTCACCACGATCCCCTCCAGGCCCCGGGCGCCCTCGCCCAGCTCACCGGCGGCGACCCGCTCGGCGAGCCGGTCGGCCACGACCTTCGCCAGGAACTCGGTGGAGGTGTTGCGCCCGGCGAACGCGGGATCGTCGTCGAGGTTGCGGTAGGTCAGGCCGCTCAGCACCGCCTGCAGGGCCGCGGTGGCCAGCCCGATGTCGACGACGAGGTCGTCGGCGTCGAGCTCGCGGCGTCGGAAGGTCGCGTCGACGACGAACGTGGCGCCGTGCAGGCGCTGCGCCGGGCCGAAGACCTCGCCGCGGAAGCTGTGGGCGACCATCATGTGGTCGCGGACGGTGATCCCGAACAACGTGCTCCTCCTCGCGGTGTCAGTAGTCGACACGGTGGAGGAGCCCGGACGGTTCACCGTCCGCCGCGAGAACCCGCGGCAGGTCCGTGGGCAGCGCGTCGAAGGACCCCTCGCTCGTGACGAGGGCGTCGTAGCGCGGATCGGCCAGCAGGCGCAGCGCGAGGGCGATCCGGTCGCCGAAGGTCCGGCGGGCGCGCCGGGCGGCGGAGACCATCCCGACCTGGCTGCTGCGGATGGTCAGCCGGCCGGGATGGAAGGCCTCGCCGAGCGGCACGCGGACCGGGCGGTCGCCGTACCAGGACATCTCGACGACCTCGCCCTCCGGCCCGAGCAGCTCCAGCGCCCGGGCGAGCCCCGCCTCGGTGGCACTGGTGTGCACCACCAGGTCGCAGCCGCCGGCCGCCTCCTCGGGCGGGACCCATTCGACGCCGAGGGCGCCGGCGACCGCCGCCCGCGCCGGCAGCGGGTCGACCAGCTGGACCCGCACGCCCGGGAACCCCGCGAGCAGCGCCGCCACGCAGCAGCCCACCATCCCGCCCCCGACGACGGCGATCCGGTCCCCGACCAGGGGCGCGGCGTCCCACAGCGCGTTGACCGCGGTCTCCACGGTCCCGCCGAGCACCGCCCGGGCCGGCGGCGTGCCGTCGGGCACCGGGGTCACCGCGGAGGCGGGGACGACGTACCGGGTCTGGTGCGGGTACAGGCAGAACACCGCCCGGCCGCGCAGCGCGGCCGGCCCCTCCTCGACCACGCCGACGTTGAGGTAGCCGTACTTCACCGGCGCCGGGAAGTCGCCCTCCTGGAACGGCGCCCGCATCGCGGTGTGCTGGCTCGCCGGCACCCCGCCGCGGAAGACCAGCGCCTCGGTCCCCCGGCTGACGCCGGTGTGCAGGGTCCGGACCAGCACCTCGTCCGGGCCCGGGGCGGGGACCTCGACCTCGTGCAGCGAGACGCGCCCCGGGGCGTCGAGCCAGAGCGCGCGCTCAGCCATGCCCGGTGCGGCCGTTCCGTCGGTCTCCCCGGGGCAGGTACCGCAGGAACACCAGGTTCCCGATCCGGCGGGTCTCGGCCAGGGTCATCCGCGACGTCGGGCCCTGCGGGAAGTCGGCGGGGTTGACGAACCGCGGCGCGTCCCGCTGGCCGACGAAGAAGGGCGCGTAGACCATGTGCAGCTCGTCGACCACGTCGGCGGAGAGGAAGAGCGTGTGCACGGCCCCGCCGCCCTCGACCATCAACCGTTCGATCCCGCGCCCGTGCAGGTCGGCCAGCATCCGCGGCAGCTCCAGCGGGTCCCCCGCGCCGACGACGGTCGCGACCCCGCCGAGCTTGGACCGCACCTCGTCGAGGGTGGAGTCGCAGGTGTACACGAAGCGGGCGGTGTCCCCCGCGGTGAAGAAGCGCGCCCCGGGGTCGACCTTGCCGCACCGGGTCAGGGTGACCTTCGCCGGTGTCTCCGGCCGGCCCGCGGCGACCCGCGCGCGGCGGCGCTCCGCCGAGCGGACGAGCAGCCGCGGGTCGTCCGTGCGGATGGTGTTGGCCCCGACGAGCACGGCGTCGGCCCAGGCCCGCACGTCGTCGACGCGGTCGAGGTCCTCCTCGTCGGACAGGATCAGGCGCGCCTCGGCGACGTCGTCGATGTAGCCGTCGAGGGACACGGCCGCCGAGGCGATCACGTACGGGCGGTCCATGGTTCCGCATCGTGCCGTCTCGGGGAGTCCCCGTGCCACGTGCCGGGCGGGGACTGCCCCGGACGGCCCAGCGCGGTTCCTCCGCCGCCGCCGTGCCGTGCGGCGCGGGGTCGCCGGCCGCCGGTACCGTCGGCGTGGTGCCTCCCCCGGCGCAGGACCCGAGCCCGGCCCGCTCCGGCCCGGTGGTCGTGCGGACGGACCCCGGGCTGTGGTTCCTGCTGTCGCGCGAGCGTCGCCGCGACCGCGCGACCGTGCCGTGGGACGGCGACGCCACCCTCGGGCACGTGGTGCAGAGCCTCGGCGTGCCGCTCACCGAGGTCGGCGGGCTGCGGCTCGACGGCCGCCCGGCCTCGCCGCAGGAGCGGCCGGTGCCGGGCGCGGAGCTGGAGATCCTGCCGGTGCAGCGTCCCCAGGAGGTGCCGGGCGCCACCGGCTTCCTGCTCGACGTCGGCCTCGGGACCCTCGCCCGCCGGCTGCGGGTGCTGGGGATCGACGCCGCCTACCGCAACGACGCCGCGGACGCCGAGCTGGTCCGCGAGGGCGCCGCGCAGCACCGGATCGTGCTCACGCAGGACCGCGGTCTGCTGATGCGCCGCGCGCTGTGGGCCGGGGCCCACGTGGCCGGCGACCGGCCGGACGACCAGCTCGCGGACGTCCTCGACCGCTTCGCCCCGCCGCTCGCCCCCTCGACCCGCTGCACCGCCTGCAACGGCGAGCTCGCGCCGGTCGCCGCGGAGGAGGTGGCCGGCGGGCTGCAGCCCGGGACCCGGCGCAGCTACGCCGAGTTCGCGCGGTGCCGCTCCTGCGGGCGCGTGTACTGGCACGGCGCCCACGGGAAGGGCCTGCAACGGATCGTGGAGGCGGCGCGCGCGGTCGTCGGACGCCGGTCGGCGCAGCCCGGCCGCTGAGGCGTCACCCGGCCGGCGCCCGCCGGCGCGTGCGGCGGAGCAGCCAGGTCACGACGGCCGCGGAGACCATGCAGATCCCGACCACCCACAGCCCGAGCTTGTTGTTGCCGGTGGCGTCGGACAGCGCGCCGGTGACGTACGGGGCCACGAACCCGGACAGGTTCCCCAGCGAGTTGATCAGCGCGATCCCGGCCGCGGCCGCGGCGCCGGTGAGGTAGGCCGTCGGCAGCGACCAGAAGCCGGGCAACGCGGCCAGCACGCCGCAGGCACAGATCGTGACCGCGACCATCGCGAGCCAGGGGTTCGCGAGGTAGAGCGCCACGGGGATCGCCAGGCCGCCGATCAGCGCCGGCACGGCCACCCGCACGGTCGGGTTCGTCGAGCGCCGGGTCCACACGATCATGACGACCAGGCCGACGACGTACGGGATCGCGTTGATCAACCCCTGCTGCACGGTGGTGAAGTGGGTGCCGTACTGCGCGGAGAAGCTCTTGATGATCGTCGGCAGGAAGAAGCCGAGCGCGTACAGGCCGTAGACCACACCGAAGTACACCCAGGACAGCGCCAGCACCCGCGGGCTCCGGAGCGCCCCGAGCACGGACCTCGGACCGGCCTCGGAGACCTCCCGGCCCTCGGCGGCGAGCGCACGCTCCAGTGCGTCCCGCTCGGCCTGCGGCATCCAGGAGGCGACGGCCGGCCGGTCGGTGAGGGCGAACCACACCACGAAGGCCAGCAGGATCGCCGGGATGCCCTCGAAGAGGAACATCACCCGCCAGCCGGTGAGCCCGAACAGCCCGTCGCCGTGCTCGATGATCAGCGACGACACGACGGCGCCGAGCGCGGTGGAGATCGGGATCGCGGTCATGAACCACGCCGTCATGCGGGCCCGCTGCGCCGCCGGGAACCAGTACGTCAGGTACAGGATGATGCCGGGGAAGAAACCGGCCTCGGCCACGCCGAGCAGGAAGCGCAGCACGATCAGCACCGTGGCGTTCGGCGTGAACGCCATGAGAGTGGCGATGATCCCCCAGGTCACGAGGATGCGGGCGATCCACCGGCGGGCGCCGAAGCGGTGCAGCATGAGGTTGCTGGGCACCTCGAGCAGCAGGTAGCCGATGAAGAACACCCCGGCCGCGACGCCGAAGAGCGTGGCCGACAGGCCCAGCTCCTCGTTCATCCCGTTCGGCCCGGCGAACCCGATGTTCACCCGGTCCAGGTAGTTGACGAAGTACAGCAGGATGAGCAGCGGGATCAGGCGGCGGCCGGCGCGGCGCACGCCGGAGCGGACCAGCGGGTCCTCGGTCCCGACGGCGGTGTCGGAGCTCATGGCAGGGTTCCCTCCCCAGACGGATCCGGTCAGCAGACCGTGCGCGGGTCGAGGATGCCCCGGGACCCGCGTGCGCGCTGGACGGAGCAGGGCGACGCCCTCCAGGAGGGGCTACGGCCGCCGGGGCGACCGTCGCCGCTCACGGGTCAGCGGGCGGCCAGGGCCTCGAGCGACTCGGTGGCCCTCGCCCGGAAGCGCTCGACGGCCGCGAGCTTGACCTCCTCGTAGCCGCGGACCTCGTCGGCCAGCTCGGCGATCGCGACGACGCGGTCCACCGTCTCCGGCGTGAGCGACCCCAGCGCCGCCCGCACCAGCGCCTGGTACTCCCCGACCAGCGCCCGCTCGGTGCGCCGGACGGCGGCGTGTCCGAAGACGTCGAAGGGGGTGCCGCGCAGGCCCTTCGCCGCGCGCAGGCCGCGGAAGGCCAGCTCGGCGGTGCGCCCGGAGAGCCGGATCTTGTTCTTCATCCCGAGCGCCCGGAGCACCGGCGGGTGCAGCAGGACCGACACACTCGCGTCCGGCCCGAACTCCGCCGCGCGGCGCGCCTTCTCGACGGGGTCCAGGTGCAGCCGCGCGACCTCGTACTCGTCCTTGTACGCCAGGAGCTTGTGCAGCCCGCGGGCGTAGGCGAGCGCCACCCGCTCGCCGGCGGCGCCGGCCTTCTCCGCCGCGATCGCCGCGACCCGGCGGACCTCCTCGGCGTACCGGGCGGCCAGGGCCTCGTCCTGGAAGCCGGTGAGGTCCTCGACCCGGACCGCGACGGCCTCGTCGAGGCCCTCCGGGAGCAGCGCGGCGAGCTCCCGCGACCGGGCCGACACCTCCACGGTCGCCCGCACCGGCGGCAGCGCGGCGGCCAGGACGGCCTCGCGGTCGAGCACCGCGGCCCGCCCCCACCGGAACGCGGCCAGGGTCTTCTCCACCGCCGCCCCGTTGAGCCGGATCGCCTGCTCGATCGCCTCGGCGCTCACCGGCAGGCAGCCGTGCTGGTAGGCCGCGCCGAGCAGCAGCACGTTCGTGGGCATGTGGTCGGCGAACAGCGCCTCGGCCAGCCCCTGCGCGTCGACGTGCAGGTTCTCGTCCCCGGTCACCGCGGCGATCCGCTCGAGCGCGTCGTCCGGCGAGCCGGGCAGCACCACGCGCCCGGTCACCATCGCGGCCGTCGGCACGATCGCGCTGTTCACCACGGCCACGGTGTGCCCCGGCCGCGCGACGGCGAGGTTGGCCGCGTCGGCCGTGCCGAGCAGGTCGAAGCCGATCAGCACGTCGGCGGTGCCGCGGGAGGCGCGCAGCGAGCCGCGGACCGGCTGCTTGGCGATCCGGACGTCGGACACGACCGGGCCGCCCTTCTGCGCCAGCCCGACCTGCTCGAGCCCCGCGGCGAACCGGCCGTCGAGGTGCGCGGCCATCTGCAGGATCTGCGACACCGTGACCACGCCGGTCCCGCCGATCCCGGGCATCCGGATCAGCGTCTCGGCGCCGTCGAACCGCGGCTCGGGCTCGACGAGTGCCACCGGCAGCGGCGGGACCTCGCGGCGCGCCGCGGTCCCCGGCTCGACCAGCAGGAACGACGGGCAGTCGCCCTTCAGGCAGGACAGGTCCGCGTTGCACGAGGCCTGGTGGATCCGGGTCTTGCGGCCGAACTCGGTCTCCACCGGCTGCACGGACAGGCAGGTGGACTTGTCCCCGCAGTCGCCGCAGCCCTCGCACACCCGCTCGTTGACGACGACCTTCTCCGCGGGCGTGGGCAGCGCGCCGCGCTTGCGCAGCCGCCGCTCCTCCGCCGCGCACCGGTCGTCGTGGATCAACACGGTCACGCCGTCGAGGGCCGCGAGCTCGGCCTCGGCCGCGGCGAACTCGTCGCGGTGCCGCACCGAGGCGATCGGGTCGAGCGCGACGCCCCGGTACCTGCCCGGGTCGTCCGTGGTGACCACGATGCGCCGGACGCCCTCGGTGGCCAGCAGCGTGGTGATCTCCGGGACCGACAGCCGCCCGACGGCCTGCTGCCCACCGGTCATCGCGACGGCGTCGTTGTAGAGCAGCTTGAAGGTCATGGTCGCGCCGCCGGCCACCGCCGCCCGCACGGCCAGCGAGCCCGAGTGGTGGAAGGTGCCGTCACCGAGGTTCTGCACGAAGTGCCGGTCGTCGGTGAAGGGGGCGAGGCCGAGCCACTGCGCGCCCTCGCCGCCCATCTGGGTCAGGCCGATCCGGTGGCCGCGGCCCTCGCCGTTGATCGCGATCATGGCGTGACAGCCGATGCCCACGCCCACCAGCGTGTCGTCGCTCGCGCGGGTCGAGGTGTTGTGCGGGCAGCCGGAGCAGAAGTACGGGGTCCGTGAAGCTCCCGCGATCGGCAGCCCGATCCGCGAGGGCTTCTTCGGCTCGATCGCCGACAGGTGCACCGCCGCGGTCCGGGGCAGCCGGTCGGGACCGAGGCGGGCGGCGATCGCCCGCGCCACGTCCTCCGCGCCCAGCTGCCCGCGGGCGGTCAGCAGCGGCCGGTTGCGCTCGTCGCGCCGGCCGACCACGAGCGGCGCCCCCGGCACCCGGTAGAGCGCCTCCTTGAGGTGCCCCTCCAGGAACGGCACCTTGTCCTCGACGACGAGCACCTCCTCCAGCCCGGCGGTGTGCGCGGCGAGGTCCTCGGCGTCGACCGGGAAGGGCATGGCGAGGCGGATCAGCCGGACGCCGAGGTCGTCGAGCGCGGCCTCGTCGAGCCCGAGGTCCTCCAGCGCGCGCTGCACCACCGCGTAGCCGGTGCCGCTGGCGAGGATCCCGAGGCGGGCCCGCCGGGCGGTGAAGGTGACCCGGTTGAGCCCGGTCTCGCGGGCGTAGGCGCGGGCCAGGTCGAGGCGGCGGGTGAGCATGTCGTGCTCGGCGTCGAGCGCGGCCGGGCCGACGAGCGCGCCGACGGCCGGGCGGGGCCGCGCCGGCGGCATCGGGATCCCGACGCGCAGGCCCTCGACGTCGACGGTCGCCGAGGCGTCGGCGATGTCCGCGACGATCTTGAGCCCGGTCCACAGCCCGCTCGCCCGGGACAGCGCCACGGCGTGCAGCCCCAGCTCGACGATCTCGGGCACGCTGCCCGGCGCGAGCAGCGGCATCGCCAGGCTCTGCGCCATCGGCTCGCACGAGCTGGGCACGGTCGAGGACTTCGACGCCGGGTCGTCGCCGATCAGCGCGACCGCACCGCCGAGCGTGGCGGTGCCGGCGAGGGTGCCGTGCCGGATGGCGTCGGCGGCCCGGTCGAGGCCGGGGTTCTTGCCGTACCAGAGGCCGACGACGCCCTCGTGCCGGCGGCCGGGCACCTCGCCGAGGAGCTGGGTGCCGGCGACCGCGGTCGCGGCGAGCTCCTCGTTGACACCCGGCTGGAACACCACGCCCGCCGGGTCGAGGAACCGTCGCGACCGCAGCATCTCCGAGTCGAGCCCGCCGAGCGGCGAGCCCTGGTAGCCGGACACGAACACGCGGGTGTCCAGCCCGCGGGCGGTGTCGAGCCGGCGCTGCTCGAGGGTCAGCCGGACCAGCGCCTGGATCCCGGTGAGCAGGACGCGGCCGCGGTCGGCGGCGTAGCGGTCGTCGAGGGTCACGGTGGTGTCGATGCTCAAGCTCGGCTCCCGTCGCTCCCGGGGCGCCGGTTCCCGGCGCGCGTGGCGTCGAGCACACCGGAGCGACCGAGTCGGACGCAAGCAAATCCGGGGAAGTGCCCGGCAAGACGCAAACCAGATCGCTCTATGCTCGATCGCGAGTGAATTTCTTGCGCGAGGAGGACCCGTGCCCGAGATCGACTCCATCGACTCCATCGACCGCCGGCTGCTCGCCCTGCTGCAGGAGGACGGCCGCCGCACCTACTCGGACATGGCCGGGATCGTCGGGCTGTCGGTCGCGGCGGTGAAGCGGCGCGTCGACCGGCTGCAGGAGGTCGGTGTCATCACCGGCTTCACCGCGCAGGTCGACCACGCCAAGCTCGGCTGGGGCGTCGAGGCCTTCACCGAGCTGCGGTACGCCGGCACCACCCGGGTCGCCGACATCGTCGCCACCGCGAGCACGGTGCCGGAGGTGCAGTCGATCTTCACCATCGCCGGCGACCCGGACGCGCTGGTCCGGGTCCGGGTCCGCGACGTCGCGCACCTGCAGGAGGTGATCGACACCCTGCGCACCGCCGGCACGGTCACCGGCACCAAGACCCTCCTGGTGCTGGGGGCGTGGAACCGCGGCGCCTCCTGACTCCCTTGACCCGCCCGCGGGCGGCCGACGACGATCACGGCAGCCACGATCTCCGGCGGCTGCGACGAGGAGGTCCTGTGACCGAGCCGACCACCTTCACGATCACCGGCCGCGACGGCACGGAGGTCACCGCCTACCGGTGGGAGCCCGAGGGCACCCCGCGCGGGATCGTGCAGCTCACCCACGGGATGGGCGAGCACCTGCGCCGCTACGACCGGCTGGCCGGGGCGCTGACCGGGCGCGGGTTCGTGGTGCAGGGCCAGGACCACCGCGGCCACGGCGCCACCGCCGGCACCCCGGAGCGGTACGGCGTCCTCGGCACCACCGGGTGGACCGGCCTGGTCGACGACATCGGGATCCTGCTCGACGCCGGCAGGGCGGCCTTCCCCGGTGTCCCGGTCGTGCTGCTCGGGCACAGCATGGGCTCGTTCGCCGCCCAGCAGTGGGTGGTCGACCACAGCGGCGAGATCGACGGACTCGTGCTCTCCGGCACCGCCGCGATCGACCTGATGGAGCCCGGCCTGGACCTCGACGGACCGATGGACCTGTCCGCCTTCAACGCCCCGTTCGAGCAGCGGACCGGGTACGAGTGGCTCTCCCGGGACGCGGCGGAGGTGGACGAGTACGTCGCCGACCCCGCCTGCGGCTTCGGACTCGACGTCCCCGGGTCGAAGGCGATGTTCGCGGGCGGCCGGGCGCTGGCCGATCCGGCCCGGGTCGCCCGGATCCGCCCCGACCTGCCGGTGCTGATCACGGTGGGCGACGCCGACCCGGTCCACGGCGGGCTCGCGCTGCTGCACCCGCTCACCGAGCGGCTCGCGGCGGCCGGCGTCGAGGACGTGACCGTGCGGATCTGGCCGGGCGCGCGGCACGAGGTGTTCAACGAGACCAACCGGGACGAGGTCGTCGCCGACCTGCTGGGGTGGCTCGACCGGGTGGTCCCGCCCGCCTGATCCGCCGGGATCGTCCCGGGGGCGTGACATTCGGGGCGGTCGCGACGATTCCCCTGTCGTTCCCTGACGACGGAGGAGCCCGGATGGCCGACCTGCACGCCCGCGAGCCCCTGGTGTGCCTGCACGGGCTCGGTGGCAGTGCCCGCGCCTGGGACCGGGTGCTGCCCGACCTGCGCGCCCGCCACGAGGTCCGGACCGTCGCCCTGCGCGGCCACGTCGGCGGCGAGGGTTTCCCGGTGCGGGTGCACCCGACCGTCCCCGCGCTGGTCGACGGCGTCGAGGCGGCCCTCGACGCGGCCGGCGTCGGGAAGGCGCACCTCGTGGGCAACTCGCTCGGCGGCTGGCTTGCCCTCGAGCTGGCCGCCCGCGGCCGCGCGCTGTCCGTCGTCGCGCTGTCGCCGGCGGGCGGCTGGCTGCCGGACAGCGAGGAGGTCCACCGGGTCTGGCGGCTGCTGGTGCCGGCGCACGACCTGGCCCGCCGCACCGAGCGCCACCTGGACCGGGCCGTGCGGCTCGCGCCCGCGCGCAGGGCGCTGCTGCGGCTCGGCGTCGAGCACGGGGACCGGCTGGAGCCGGCCGACGCCGCCGCCTTCCTGCGGGACAACGCCCGCTGCCGGTTCCTGCGCCCGATCCTCCGGTCCGCGATCCCCTACGACTTCACGGTGCCCGCACCGGATGTGCCCGTCCGCATCGCGTGGTCCGCGCAGGACCGGCTGCTGCCCGCGCCGCGGTACTCCGAGCGGTTCCGCACCCTGTTCCCGGAGGCCGAGCGGCTCCTGCTGCCCGGCGTCGGGCACGTGCCGATGTACGACGACCCGGCGCTCGTCGCGCGGACGATCCTGGAGGTCACCTCACCCGACGCGGCTCCCGCCCGCGCCGGGGACACGCTGCCCACCCGCTCCTGAGTCACGCGAGCAGCGACTCCGGCACCTCGACGACCCGGCTGCGCAGGTACTCCCCCAGCCCCTTGGCCTGCGGGTCCGGCCGGGTGGAGGAGGCGACGCCCTCGCCGAGGATCCCGTGCACCACGACGTTGAGCGCCCGCAGGTTCGGCAGCGGATGCACCTCGATCGGCAGGTCCGCGGCCTCCGGTCCGAGCAGCTCCCGGGCCTTCTCCGCGGTGAGGAACCCGCGCAGCCACGCGTACTCCTCGCCCGTACGGGTCCAGACGCCGATGTTCGCGTCGCCGCCCTTGTCGCCCGACCGCGCCCCGCAGACCGTGCCGAGCGGCACCCGCCGGGTGGGGCCGCCGGGCCCCGGAGGGGTCGAGGGCCCGGCGGCGGTCCGGTTCCCGGCCGGCGTGGTCACCGGCGGGTCCGCCACGACCCGGCGCTCCCCGCCCGGCAGGACGACGGTGTGCACGACCGCCTCCCGCGGCACGGCGGCCGGCCGGTAGACGCCGTAGGCGGACTCGGCGCTCGGCGGGGTGGTGGTGTGGAAGCCCGCGTAGCCGCCCAGGGCGAGCTCCATCGTCGCGTTCGAGAAGGCCCGGCCGACCGTGCGCGGGTCCGGGTCCTTGACGGTGATCCGCAGGTGCGCGGTGGCCCGCTCGTTGGAGGGCGCGTCGGGCGTGTCGAACCGCAGCAGCCGGACGTCGACCTCCGCGAACCGCTCCCGCCCGCCCAGGACGTCGAACAGCAGCTCCTCGGCGAACGCCGCCTTGGCCTCGACGTCCAGCCCGGTCAGCACCAGTGTCATGGTGTTGCGGTAGCCGCCGGCGTCGTTGAGCGCGACCTTCAGGGTGGGCGGCGGCGCGCTGCCGCGGACGCCGGAGATCGCGACCCGGTCCTCGCCGTCGGGCCGCAGCCGGATCGTGTCGAAGTGGGTGGTGCAGTCCGGGCCGAGGTAGGCGGGCGGGCCGATCTCGTAGAGCAGCTGGGCGGTCACGGTGCCCACGGAGACCAGCCCGCCGGTGCCGGGATGCTTGGTGATCACCGACGAGCCGTCCGCCGCGACCTCGGCGATCGGGAAGCCCGGGTAGCGGCGGTCGGTGATCTCGTCGAGGAAGGGGTAGTTGCCGCCCGTGGCCTGCGGCCCGCACTCGATCACGTGCCCGGCGGCCACCGCGCCGGCCAGCGCGTCGAAGTCCCCCTGACCCCAACCGTGCCACCAGGCCGCCGGCCCGACGACGAGCGACGCGTCCGTGACCCGGCCGGTCACCACGACGTCCGCCCCGGCCGCGAGGGCCTCGGCGATCCCCCAGCCGCCGAGGTAGGCGTTGGCGGACACCGGCTTGCCCTCGACCGGCGGGGTGATCGCGCCGAGCGCGCCGCGCAGGTCGTCGCCCTCCACGAACGCGACCTTCGCCCCGGTGCCGAGCGCGTCGAGCGCGGCGGCCAGCCCGGCCGGGTTGAGCCCACCGGCGTTGGAGACGACCTTGATCCCCTTCTCCAGGCAGAGGCCGAGGACGTCCTCCATCTGGGTCAGGAACGTCCGCGCGTAGCCCGCGGCAGGGTCCTTGGCCTGCGCCTTCGCGAGGATCACCATGGTGAGCTCGGCGAGGTAGTCCCCGCAGAGCACGTCGATGTCGCGCGAGCCCGGCCCGCCCTCGACCATCTCCCGCGCCGCCCGCAACCGGTCCCCGTAGAAGCCGGAGCAGTTCCCGATGCGGACCGGCCTGTTCCGGTCGACCCCGGTCATGCGGTACCTCCCACGAACAGCCCCGGCTCCCGGCCCCGCCCGGGCTCGCCCGCGAAGGCCTGCCCGATCTCCACCCATTCCTGCGCGGCCGGCCCGGTGACCACCAGCGCGAGGTCGTCGCGGTGCCGCCGTTGCGTGATGAGCAGGGCGAAGTCCAGGGCGGTCCCGGTGATCCGGTCCTCGGCGTCCTCCGGCCCCCAGGCCCACAGCGACCCGTCGGGGGCGTCGAGCTCCACCCGGACCGGCGCGGCCGGCAGCTCGCGGCCGTGGATCGCGTAGCTGAACGCCCGCGCCCCGACGCCGATGTGCGCCACGTGCCGCAGCCGGGCGCTCGGCTCGCGGATCACCCCGAGGGCGTCGGCGATGTCCTGGCCGTGCGCCCACGTCTCCATGATCCTCGCGGTGAGCGACGACGCCGCGCTCATCGGCGGCCCGAACCACGGCACCCGCAGCCCGGGGTCGAGGCCCCGGAACACCTCGACCAGGCGCTCGCGGGACAGGTCGAACCAGCGCAGCAGCTCGCCGCCGGACAGGTCGCGGAACCGGGCCGCCACCGCGTCGGGGTTCACCCCGCCCTCGGCCTCGATCCGCTCCAGCTCGGCGCGGAACGCGTCGGGATCCGTCGCCGACTGCACCGCGACGTCGTCGAAGTAGGCGAGGTGGGAGACCTGGTCGGCGATCGTCCAGCCCTCGGCCGGGGTGTCGCGGGCCCAGCCGTGGTGGTCCAGCGGGGCCAGGAGCGCGCGCAGCTCCGCGGACTCCGCCGCGAGATCGTCCGCCAGGGCGGCCATCGAGACGGGCATGCCTACCTCCCCTTCCACACCGGCGCCCGCTTGTCGCGGAACGCGGCGGGTCCCTCCTGGGCGTCCGCCGACCGGTAGACCGGCGCCCAGATCTCCTCGGCACGGTCGTACGCCTCCGCGCGGGTGCACTCCGCGGAGAGGTACCCCGTGCGCTTCGCCGCCCGCACGGACAGCGGCGCGTTGGCCGCGATCCGCCGCGCGAGCTCCTGCGTCCGCTCCCGCAGCTCCGCCGCCGGTACGACGTGGTTGACCAGCCCGACCTCGCGGGCCCGCGCGGCGTCGAGCGGGTCGCCGGTCAGCAGGATCTCCAGTGCGACCCGCGGTGGCACCAGCCAGGACAGCGGCGCCGCCCACGGCGAGCCGCGGCCCACCTTCACCTCGGTGACGGCGAACCGGGCGTGCTCGGCGGCCACGACCAGGTCGCACTGCTGGGCGAGCAGGAACCCGCCGGCGTAGGCGACGCCGTTCACCGCGGCGATCGTCGGCTTGGGGACCTCGACGTTGCGGCCGAACTGCGGCAGGAAGTCCGGCGGCGGGATCTCCAGCGAGGTCTCCGCCATCTCCTTGAGGTCGCCGCCGGCGCAGAAGGCCTTGTCCCCCGCGCCCGTCAGCACGAGGACGGCGGCGGAGTCGTCGGCGACGAACCGGCGCGTGCCCGCCCACAGCCCGTCGCGGACCTCCTTGCTCAGCGCGTTGCGCGCCCCGGGCCGGTCGATGGTCAGCCAGGCGATCCCGTCGACGACCTCGTACGTGACCACGTCGGTCAGGGTCTCGGTCACGGGAACCTCTTCCTCAGCTCGGGCCGGTCCAGCTTGCCGCTGCCGGTGCGCGGCAGGGCGTCGACGATCTCGATCCGCCGCGGCCGGTGCATCCCGCGCAGGTCCGGGTTGGTGGCGCACCAGGCCGCGATCTCCTCGACGGTGAGGTCGGGCCGCCGGGGCACGACGACCGCGGTCACCTGCTCCACCCAGCGCTCGTGGGCCGTGCCGATCACCGCCACCTCGGCGAGGTCGGGGTGGTCGGCGAGGTGCTCCTCGACCATCTGCGGGAAGACGTTCTCCCCGCCGGAGACGATCATGTCGTCGATCCGGTCGACGTAGTACAGGTAGCCGTCGGCGTCGGCGGACACGAGGTCGCCGGTGCGGAACCAGCCGTCGGACCACTTCTCCGGCGCGTCGAGATGCCAGTACCCGGGCGTGACGGCGTCGCCCTGCACCCAGAGCTCGCCGACGCCCTGGTCGCCGGGTCGCAGGTCGGGCCCGCCGTCGACCGGCACCAGCCGCGTCCGCACGACCTGCTCCAGCGGCTTGCCCATCGAGTCCGGCCGCCGCGGGTCGCCGGGCGCGTAGGACACCACGAGCCCGCTCTGCTCGGTCTGCCCGTAGATCTCGACGCCCTGGATCCCGGTGCCGGCCGCCAGCCGCTCGATCGCGGCGGTCGGGGTGCGGGAGCCGCCGAACATGCAGATCCGGAAGGAGTCGAGGACGACGGGCTGCTCCGCGGTCCGGTTGCCGACGTCGATCATCATCGTGGAGATCAGGCCGCCGTAGGTGGGGCGCAGCCGCTGCGCGAGGTCGAGCCAGACGCCGACGTCCCAGCGCGGCATGAACGTGATCTGTCCGCCGCGCAGCAGGATCGGCAGGCTCGCCAGCTGCAGCCCCCCGACGTGGAACAGCGGCATGCAGTTGAGCACGTGGTCGGCGGCGGTGAGCGCGTACAGGTCGACGACGCCGTCGACCTGCGCCGTGATGTTCCGGTGGGTCTGGCGCACGCCCTTGGGCACGCCGGTGGAACCGGAGGTGTACATGAGGCAGGCGTCGTCGCGGTCCAGCCGGGGCACGACCTCGCGCACCGGGTCGTGCGCGGCCACGACCCGGGCGAACCCGCCGTCCGGCCCGGTCGTGAGGATCTCCGGCCCGGCTCCGCCGAGCAGCGTCTTCAGCCGCTCGACCTCGCCGGGCGGGACGACGAGCCGGGTCACCCCGGAGTCGGTGATCGCGTGCCGCAAGGGCGCGTCCGGGAACAGGAAGTTCAGCGGCACGCCGACGGCGCCCGCCTGCCAGGTGCCGAGCAGCCCGATCAGGTACTCCAGGCAGTTCGGCAGGAAGAACCCGATCCGCTCCCCCGGCCGCACCCCGGTCGCCCGCAGGTACGCCGCGAACCGCCCGCCGCGCTCGGCGAACTCGGCGTAGCCGATCTCGGTGTCCTCCAGGCGGAGCGCGACCTGGCCGGCGTGGTCGGCCGCCGCGCGCCGGAGCAGGGTGGCGATGTTCACGACGCCTCCTCCGCGGGCTTCTCCGCGGGCTCCTCGACGACGGCGAGGACCTGCCCGGTCTCCACCTGGTCCCCGGGGCCGGCCCGGACCTCGCCGACCACGCCGTCGACCGGAGCGACCACGGTGTGCTCCATCTTCATGGCCTCGAGCACGACCAGGGCCTGCCCGGCGGTGACCGCGTCGCCGGGCGCGGCGAGCACCCGGACCACGCCGCCGGGCATCGGCGCGAGCAGCGAGCCGGCGTGCGCGACGGCGTCGGGGTCGGCGAAGCGGGGCACCTCGGCCAGCGCGGCGGAGCCGTCCGGTCCGTCCACGAAGCACCAGCCCGGGACGCGGTGCACGGTGTACCCGCGCCGCACCCCGTCGACCTCGAGCTCGACCTCCCCGGGCGTCGCGTCGAGGAGGCGCACCGCGAGCGGCTCGCCGTTCACCGACGCCGTCAGCCCGCCGCGGCGGAAGGCGTACGCGACCTCCAGCGTCTCGTCCCCCAGGGTGTAGGCGGCCCGCTGCGGCATCCCCCCGACGTTCCGCCACCCGCTCGGCAGCCCGCCCAGCACCTGCGCCGCGGCCCGGTTCGCCGCCTGGCTCGCGAGCGCGGCGGCCACCGCCCGTGCGTGTCGGGTGGTGTCGGAGCACCCCGTGCCACTCACGAGCTCGCCGTGCCTGGTCAGGTAGCCGGTGTCGGTGCGGCCCGCGAGGAACTCCTCCTCGCGGAGGATGCCGACGAGCAGGTCCCGGTTGGTCGTGACGCCGTGGATCTCGGCCCGCTGCAGCGCGCGGGCCAGCGTGCGGGCGGCCTCGGCGCGGGTGCGGCCGTGCGCGATCACCTTGGCCAGCATCGGGTCGTAGTGCGGGCCGACGACCGAGCCGTCCTCGACCCCGGTGTCCACGCGCACGCCGGGCAGGTCCGGGATGCGGAAGCGGTGCAGGGTGCCGGTCGCGGGCAGGAACCCGGCCGGTACGTCCTCGGCGTAGAGCCGCACCTCGATGGCGTGCCCCGCGAGCACGGCGCCGGTGACCTCGGGCGGCAGCGGCTCGCCCTCCGCCACCCGCAGCTGCAGCGCCACCAGGTCCAGGCCGGTGACCAGTTCGGTGACGGGGTGCTCCACCTGCAGCCGGGTGTTGACCTCGAGGAAGAAGAACCTCCCGTCCTGGTCGAGGACGAACTCGACGGTCCCGGCGCCGGTGTACCCGATCGCCTTCCCGGCGGCGACGCGTGCGGCGCCCAGCTCGGCGCGCAGCCCGTCGTCGACCGCCGGCGACGGGCTCTCCTCCACGATCTTCTGGTACCGCCGCTGGATCGAGCACTCGCGCTCGAACAAGTGCACGACCTCGCCGTGGGTGTCGCCGACGATCTGCACCTCGACGTGCCGCGGGTCGACGACGAACCGCTCCAGGAACACCGTCCCGTCGCCGAACGCCGACGCGGCCTCCCGCCGCGCGCCCGCCACGGCGTCGGCGAGCTCCGCCGGGTCGTGGACGACCCGCATCCCCCGGCCGCCGCCGCCGAACGCGGCCTTCACCAGCACCGGGAAGCCGATGTCCGCGGCGATCGCGCTCAGGTCCGAGGATTCGTCCACCGTCGCCCCGGGCAGGACCGGCACGCCCGCCTTGTCCATGAGCGCCTTGGCCTCGAGCTTCGAGCCCATCGAGGCGATGGCCTCCGGCGAGGGCCCGACGAAGGTCAGCCCGGCCGCGGCGCAGTCCCGGGCGAACCCGGCGTTCTCCGACAGGAACCCGTAGCCGGGGTGGACCGCGTCCGCACCCGTCGCGCGGGCCGCCTCGATCACCAGCTCGCCGCGCAGGTAGGTCTCCGACGGGGACGCGCCGGGAAGGCGTACCGCCTCGTCGGCGAGCCGGACGAACGGGGCGTCCGCATCGGGGTCCGAGTGCACGGCCACGGTGGCGATGCCGAGGGCGTGGGCGGTGCGCATGACGCGGGCGGCGATCTCCCCGCGGTTGGCCACCAGCAGTTTCTGGATCATGCGGCTCACATCCGGAAGACGCCGAAGCCGCGGCGGCCGGCGACGGTCTGGGAGTGCACGGCGGACAGGGACAGGCCGAGCACGGTGCGGGTGTCGCGGGGGTCGACGATGCCGTCGTCGTAGAGCTTCGCCGTCACGAAGAAGGAGTGCGACTCCGCCTCGATCTGCTCCTCGATCGCGCGGGTGCGCGCCGCGTCGGCCTCCTCGTCGAACGGCTTGCCCTGCGACGCCGCCGACGCCCGCCCCACGATGGACATGACCCCGGCGAGCTGCGCCGCGCCCATCACCGCGAGCTTCGCGCCGGGCCAGGCGAACATCAGCCGCGGGTCGTAGGCGCGCCCGGACATGCCGTAGTTGCCCGCGCCGAAGGACGACGCCATGTTGATCGTCAGGTGCGGGACCCGGCTGTTGGTCACCGCGTTGATCATCTTGGCGCCGTCCTTGATGATCCCGCCCTGCTCGTAGTCCTTGCCGACCATGTAGCCGGTGGTGTTCTGCAGGAAGATCAGCGGCGTGTCCGTCTGGTTGGCCAGCAGGATGAACTCGGTCGCCTTCTTGGCCTCCTCGCTGAACAGCACGCCCCGGTGGTTGGCGAGCACCCCGACCGGATAGCCGTGGATGCTCGCCCAGCCGGTGACCAGCGAGGTGCCGTAGAGCGGCTTGTACTCGTCGAAGTCCGAGCCGTCGACGGTGCGGGCCAGGATCTCCCGCGGGTCGAACGGCACCTTCGGGTCCGGCGGAACGATCCCCAGGATCTCCTCCGGGTCGTACTTCGGGGGCTCTGGGTTCGCCGCCGGCGCCGGCCCGAGCTTGTGCCAGTTGATCCGGGACATGATCTGCCGGCCCAGCCGGATGGCGTCGCGCTCGTCGGCCGCGAAGTAGTCCGAGAGGCCGGAGATGCGCGAGTGCATCTCCGCGCCGCCGAGGGACTCGTCGTCCGATTCTTCGCCGGTGGCCATCTTGACCAGCGGCGGGCCGCCGAGGAACACCTTCGCCTGCCGGTCGACCAGCACGGCGTAGTCGCACATCCCGGGCACGTACGCGCCGCCCGCGGTGGAGTTGCCGAACACCAGCGCGATCGTCGGGATGGCCAGCGAGGACAGCTCCGTGAGCTCGTGGAAGATCCGCCCGGCCGGCACGAAGAGGTCCGCCTGGGTGGGCAGGTCGGCGCCACCGGACTCGACGAGGTTGATCACCGGGAGCCGGTTGATCCGCGCGATCTCCAACGCGCGCAACGTCTTCTTCAGCGAGTACGGGTTCATCGCGCCGCCGCGCACGGTCGGGTCGTGCCCGATCACCACGCACTCCACCCCGGACACCACGCCGATCCCGGTGAGCACCGAGGCGCCCACGGTGAACTCGGTGCCCCACGCCGCGAGCGGGGAGAGCTCCAGGAACGGGGTGTCCGGGTCGAGCAGCAGCTCCAACCGCTCGCGCACCGGGAGCTTGCCGCGGTCGCGGTGCCGCTGCGTGTAGCGCTCCCCGCCGCCGGCGATCGCCAGCTCCAGCTGCTCGTTGAGCTGGTCGATCACCTCCAGCTGGGCCGCGCGGTTGCTCGCGTAGGTCTCCGACGAGACGTCGAGCAGGGTCCTCAGGACGGGCATCAGCGTCCCCCGTAGTGGTCCGCGAAGCTCTCGCGGACGACGTTCTTCTGGATCTTCCCGGTCGAGGTCCGCGGCAGCTCGTCGACGACGATCACGGACTTGGGCACCTTGTAGCCGTCGAGCCGGTCCTTGAGGGCGACCCGCAGCGCCTCCGGGTCGACCGTCTCCCCCGGCTTCGGCACCACGACGGCGGTGACCGCCTCGCTCCACCGCTCGTGCGGCAGCCCGACCACCACGACCTCGGCGACCTTCGGCTCGGCGTCGTAGACCGCTCGCTCCACCTCGATCGACGCGATGTTCTCGCCGCCGGTCTTGATCACGTCCTTGGAGCGGTCGGCGAACCAGAGCACGCCGTCCTCGCCGAAGCGCCCGACGTCGCCGGAGTGGAACCAGCCGTGCCGGAACGCCTCCGCGGTCGCCGCCGGGTCGCGCAGGTACTCCTGCATGGTCGACGGCCCGCGGTACACGATCTCGCCCTGCTCCCCGCGCGGCAGCAGGTTCCCCGCCGGGTCCATGATCGCCACCTGGACGCCGGTCAGCGGGGTGCCGACGGCGCCGACGTGCGTGAGCTGGTGCTCGGGCCGGAAGAGCGTGGTGATCGGCGACATCTCGGTCTGCCCGAACAGCAGCGCGAAGTCGCACCCGAATCCGTCGAGACACGCCTTGATCTGCGCCTCCGGCATCGGCGCCATCGCGTAGACGGCGCGTCGGAGCGAGGACAGGTCCCGGGAGCCGAACGACGGGTGCTCCAGCGCCGCGCGGTACATCATCGGCAGGCCGAAGACCTGCGTGATCCGCTCGCGCTCGACGGTGTCGAGGAAGCGGCCGGGCTCGAAGCCGCGGTGCACGTGGATGGTCGCGCCGACGGTGACGGCGGGCGTGCAGAAGGCGTTGAGCTGAGCCGTGTGGAACATCGGCATCATCGCCAGGAACCGGTCGGCGGCGTTCCAGCCGGAGTCGAGCGCCGCGGACATCGACTCGAGGTGGATCGCCAGGTGCGTGCCCACCACGCCCTTGGGGAACGACGTCGTCCCCGAGGTGTAGAGGTAGCTCAGCGGCGCCCGGTCCGGGATCTCCACCTCGACCGGGGAGCCGTCGGCGGACTCCAGGTCGGCGAGGGTGACCGGACCGTCCCCGACGACGATCGTCTCGGGCAGGTCGAGCTCGGCGAGGCCCGCCAGCAGCCCGCCCTCCACCACGATCCCGCGGGCGCGCGAGTGGTCGAGGACGTACGCGACCTCCTGCGGCCGCCAGCCCAGGTTGATCGGCACGCACACCACGCCGGTCCGCGCGCAGGCGTAGTACACCGCGAGGAACTCCGCGCTGTTCGCCGACGCCAGGGCCAGCGCGTCGCCGACGGCGTAGCCGCGGGCGCGCAGGCCGTGGGCGAGGCGGTTCACCCACGTGTCGAACTCGGCGTAGGTCCAGCGGCGGTCCCCGTCCACGACGGCGAGGTGCTCGGGGCGGGCGGAGGCGGAGCGGGTCAGGGCGTCGCCGACGTTGACCCGCTGGATGATGTTCATCGGCGCTCCTAGTAGGACCGCGGGAGGCCTAGCGAGTGCTGGGCCACGAAGTTGAGGATCATCTCCCGGTTCACCGGGGCGATCCGCAGCAGCCGGGCCAGGCCCCAGTACGGCAGCAGCCCGAACTCCTGCGCCACGCCGTTGCCGCCGTGCGTCTGCATCGCGGCGTCGAGCGCGGCCAGCGCGGCCTCGGCCGCGGCGTACTTGGCCATGTTCGACGCCTCGCCGGCCGGCAACCCGTTCGCGTGCAGCCACGCGGCCTTGCGCGTCATCAGCGCGGCCAGCTCGGTCTCGATCTTCGCCTTGGCCAGCGGGTGCGCCACGCCCTGGTGGGCGCCGATCGGCCGGTCCCACACCTGCCGGTCCTTCGCGTACCGGGCCGCTCGGTCCAGGGCGTAGCGGGCGATGCCGACGCAGAGCGCGGCACCGGTGATCCGCTCCGGGTTGAGCCCGTGGAACACCTGCCGGAAGCCCTGTCCCTCCTCCCCCACCAGCGCCGACGCCGGGAGCCGGACCTCGTCGAAGTGGAGCGTGAACTGCTTCTCGGGGAGCATCACGTCGACCGGGAGCACGGTCTTCTGCAGGCCGGGGGCGTCCGTGGGCACGAGGAACAGCGACAGCTGCCCCTCGTCCCCGGTCCGGGCCACCAGAAGCAGCGCCTCCGCGTCGTCGACGCCGGAGATGTAGTACTTCTCCCCGGTCACGATCCATTCGTCGCCGACCCGGCGGGCCCGCGTCGCGAGCTTGTGGGTGTTCGACCCGGCCTCCGGCTCGGTGATCGCGAAGACCACCTTCTGCCGGCCGCTCGCCAGCCCCGGCAACCACTCCTTGCGCTGCTCCTCGGTGCCGTACCCGGCGAGCACCTCGGCCGAGATCGCGTGCGTGACCAGCAGCAGGAGGATCGGCGCGCCCTGCGCCGCGATCTCCTCGCAGACCAGGGCGAGCTCGACGAGGCCTCCGCCACCCCCGCCGTACTCCTCCGGCACGTTGACCCCGGCGAACCCGGCGTCGCCGAGGGCGTGCCAGAGCTCGGTGCACTCGGTGCCCGCGCGGGCGTGCTCCACGTAGTACGCGCCCCCGTAGGGCGCCGCCACGGCCCCGACCGCCGCCAGCAGGTCGCGGTGCTCGTCGCTCTCGGCGAAGTCCACTCCGACTCCCGTCGCCTCGCAGAACCCGGATTGTGATCCTCGGTTCACTCGTGGCGGACCCTACCGTGCGGCTGCCATGATGACCAGATGCCGATCGTCCCCACCGCCGCCGGCGCGACCGCCACCTCCGGCGGGCGCAGCCGGCGGGACCCGGAGCGCCGCGAGCGGATCCTGGCCGCCGCCGCGGAGCTGGCCTCCCGGCGCGGGTTCCACACCGTCGGGATGGCCGACATCGGCGCGGAGGCCGGGATCGTCGGGTCGGGCGTCTACCGGCACTTCGACAGCAAGACCGCGATCCTGGTGGCCCTGCTCGACCGGGTGATGGCCCGCCTGCAGGAGGGCGCCGCGGCCGTCCTCGCGGGGCCCGGCGACGAGCGGGAGCACCTTTCTGCGCTGGTCAGGGACCACATCCGGGTCGCGATCGAGGACCGGAGCGTGCTCGCGGTGTACCACCGCGAGGTGCACACGCTGCCCGAGGAGGACCGGCGGCGGCTGCGCCGGCTGCAGCGGCACTACCTCGAGGACTGGGTGCACGTGCTCGCCCCGCTGCGCCGCGACCTGGCCGACGGCGAGCTCCGCCTGGCCGTGCACGCCGCCATCGGTGCGATCCAGTCCACGCTGTTCTTCCGCAGCGGGCTGGCCCCGGAGCGGCTCGCCGACCTGCTCGACGGGATGGCCCACGCGTGCCTCGGCGTCGAGCCGGCACCCGCCGTGCAGATGTGAACCCGGGATAACTCCGTTCTTGCCAGCGTGACGGCGATCACGGCATGCTGGCCTGCATGCTGCCCCTCCAGCCGCACGGCACGGCGCTGCCCGATCCCGCCTCGATCGACGTCGAGACCCTGCGCGGGCGCCGGGCCGTGCACCGCTGGGAACGCACCTCCGTCGGCGATCTGTTCGAGCGCGTGACCTGGAGCTATCCGGACCGGGTCGCGCTCGCCGCGGTCGACGGGGCGTGCGGCGAGGAGCGGTTCTCCGAGGTCACCTACCGGGAGGCGGACGACACGGCCGACCGGGTCGCCCAGGCCCTGGCCGCGGCCGGGCTCGCTCCGGGCGACCGGGTGCTGCTGATCTGCGAGAACTCGGTCGAGGCGCTGCTGGCGAAGATCGGGGTCGCGAAGGCAGGCATGGTGGCCGTGCCGCTCAACCCGAGCCTGGCGCCGGACGTCCTCGAGCACCTGGTCGGGCTGACCGAGCCGCGCTTCGCGTTCGTCGACGCCGAGCTGTGGCCGCGGGTCGAGCAGGTGTTCGCGGTGACCGGGCTGTCGGTGGGCGCCACGATCACCGTCGGCGGCGGGCCGGTCGCGGGCAGCCCGTCCTTCGGCGACCTCGTGGCGGGCGCGCCCGCCGGGGAGCCGGAGGTCGAGATCCACGGCGACGACATCTGGCAGCTGCTGTTCACCTCCGGCACCACCGCGATGCCGAAGGGCGTGATGCTCTCGCACAGCTACGCGCACCTGGCAGCGCTGAACTTCGCGCTGTCGCTCACCCGCGGCCTGCGGCACGACTCCGACCTGCGGCTGTGCACCTTCCTGCCGATGATCTACCACATCGGGGACGAGCTCTTCCCGTTCGGCGCCTTCGTCTCCGGCGGATCCGTCGCGCTCGGCCGCCGCCCCGCTCCGGGACCGGTCGCCGAGGCCGCCGCGGCCTTCCGCGCCACCGCGCTGTGGGCCGGGTCCCCGCAGTTCGTCACCGCCCTGGCCGACGAGCTCGACGCCCGTCCCGACCTGGACGTCGCGGCCCTGTCGATCCTCGTCTACGGCTGGGGTGCGCTGTCCCCCGCGGTGCTGCGGCGGCTGGAGACCCGGGCCGCTCCGGGCTTCGTCACGCTCGGGATCTTCGGCCAGACCGAGGCGATCGCCTGCCACCGGTTCTGGCCGACGAGGTGGCCGGAGGTGCACGCGCGCTCCGCGCCCGCCGTCAACTACGTCGGGGTGCCGAGCGGGATGCTGGCCTCGGACGTCGTCGACGAGCTGGGCGAGCCGGTCCGCGGCGAGCCCGGCGAGGCGGTGTACCGCTCGCCGATCATGACCGCCGGCTACTACCGCAACCCCGAGGCCACCCGGGAGGCCTTCCGCGGTGGGTGGTTCCACTCCGGTGACTCCGCGACCGTCGACGAGGAGGGCCTGCGGGTGATGGTCGACCGGTACAAGGACATCGTGAAGACCGGCGGCGAGAACGTCTCGAGCATCCGGGTCGAGGCCGTGCTGCACCAGCACCCGGACGTGCTGCGGGCGGCGGTGATCGGGCTCCCGCACGAGCACTGGGGCGAGGCGGTGACCGCCGTCGTCGTGCCGAAGGAGGGGCGCAAGCCCGAGGCCGAGGACCTCATCGCGCACTGCCGGGAACGGCTGGCCGGCTACGAGACGCCCAAGGGCGTGGTCCTCGCCGACGCCCTGCCGGACACCGTCGGCGGCAAGGTGCTCAAGTACAAGCTGCGCGCGGCCCACGCCGACCTGTACCGGCGCCCCGCGCCGTGAGGCCCTCACGGCGCGGGACACTGGGCCGGTGGACTTCACCGAGGAGGACGACCACCGGCTGATCCGCGAGGCCGTCCGGGACATCTGCGCGAAATTCCCCGACGAGTACTGGAGCGAGCGGGACACCACCCACACGTTCCCCTGGGAGTTCTACGCGGCGATGGCCGAGGGCGGCTGGATCGGCATCGCGATGCCGGAGGAGTACGGCGGCGGCGGGCGCGGGATCACCGAGGCGTCGATCGTGCTGGAGGAGGTCGCCGCCTCCGGGGCCTGCATGAACGGCGCCAGCGCGATCCACATGTCGATCTTCGGGATGCACCCCGTGGTGCTGCACGGCGGCGACGACCTGCGACGCCGGGTGCTCCCCGCCGTCGCGTCCGGGGAGCTGCACGTCGCGTTCGGGGTGACCGAGCCCGACGCCGGGCTGGACACCACGAACGTCACCACCCGGGCGGTGCGCGACGGCGACGCCTACGTGGTGCACGGGCGCAAGGTCTGGACGTCGAAGGCCCTGGAGTCGGACAAGGTGCTGCTCCTGGTGCGCACCACCCCGCGCGCCGAGGTCGCGAAGCCGACCCAGGGCATGACGCTGCTGGTCGCGGACCTGAAGGACCCGGCCGTCGCGATCTCGCCGATCGACAAGCTGGGGCGCAACGCGATCGCCTCCTGCGAGGTGGTGTACGACGGGCTGCGCGTGCCCGTGGACAACCGGGTCGGCGAGGAGGGCGCGGGCTTCCGCTACCTGCTCGACGGCCTCAACGCCGAGCGCGTGCTCATCGCGGCCGAGGCGCTCGGGATCGGTCGCGCGGCGGTGCGCAGGGCCGTCGCGTACGCCCGCGAGCGGGTCGTGTTCGACCGGCCGATCGGGTCGAACCAGGGCATCGCCTTCCCGCTCGCCGACGCCCACGCCCGGCTGCGCGCCGCCGAGCTCGCCATCCGCGAGGCGTCCTGGCGGATCGACCGCGGCCTGCACGCCGGGGAGCAGGCCAACACCGCCAAGTACCTCGCCGCCGACGCCGCCTTCCAGGCCGCCGACGCCGCCGTCCAGACCCACGGCGGCTTCGGCTACGCCCGCGAGTACCACGTGGAGCGCTACTTCCGGGAGGCCCGGCTGCAGCGGATCGCCCCGGTGCCCCAGGAGATGGTGCTCAACTACCTCGCGCAGCACGTGCTGGGGCTGCCCCGGAGCTATTGACGCGGGCTACTGACCCGCGACCGGCTCGGCCCGGAGCATCTCGGGCCCGAGCTCGCCGTCCAGCTCGACGCCCGGTGCCGAGAAGGGCACCACCCGGTCGCCCGGCGTCTTGTTGAGCAGCAGGCGGGTGACGTCCGGGCGCGAGTAGTGCCCGGAGGGGTCGGCCGCCGCCTTGGCCAGCGGGATCAGTCCGAGGTCGAGGTCGGCGTAGACGAGGCCCTCGGCGTCGGGCGGGAGCGGCTCGGAGATCAGCCGGCCGTCCGGGGCGTAGATCCCGGCGTACCCGCCGCCCGGCTTGAGCAGGGCGCGCTTGGTGTCGTCCGTGCACATCAGCCCGACCATCGCCGGGGAGACGGTCGCGCAGGGGGCGATCACGAAGGTCTGCCCCTCGACCGCGTAGATCCGGCTGGCGGCGGTGTTGACCTCCGGGCCGAGCGCGTAGGCGCCGCCCTCGTAGAGCGAGAAGCTGGGCCAGGCACCCACGTGGACCTGCTCGTTCTGCGCGTACATCGCGTACTTCGACAGCGGCTGCAGGTGCTCCCAGCAGCAGAGCCCGCCGAGCCGGCCGAGTGGCGTGTCGTACACGGACAGGTCGCTGCCGTCGCCCTCGCCGAACACGGTCCGCTCGACGTGCGTGGGCTTGAGCTTGCGCCGCCGGGCGATCGTCCCCCCGTCGGGCCCGATCATCCACTGCGCGATGTAGAGGCTGCCGCCCTGCTTCTCGGAGATCCCGAGGACCACCGTGATCCGGTGCTCGCGCGCGGCGGCGGCGAGACGATCCGCCTGCGGCGAGCCGTAGACCAGGGAGTTGTCGTGGTAGCGGGGGAAGAACTGCAGCCCCCACGCCGGCGCGTCGAGCCAGATGAACCAGGGGTAGCCCGGCAACCAGGTCTCCGGGAAGCCGATCAGCTCGGCCCCGTTCGCGGCGGCCTCGGCGATCAGGGCGACCGCCTTGTCGACGCCGGCGTCGAGGTCGAGGAACGCGGGTGCGGCCTGCACGGCGGCGGCCCGGAAGCGGGGGTGCGCGATGCTCATGCCCCGGCAGCGTGCCGTGCGACCGGGCGCGGTGCTGGTCCCTGCGTGTCGTTCTCGTTGACTCTGCGACGCACTCCCTTGCCGGCGGTCCGCGTCCTCCCTACCGTCGCGGCATGGCGCGCGTGCTCAGCACCGGGACGGTCGAGGCGCGCGACCGCCTCGCGTTCTGGAACGACGCGGTCTCCGACGCCTACGTCCGGCTCTCCTGCACGGCCCCCGGCGGCGACGTCGTCGGGGACATCCGGGTCGACTCGCTCGCGACGCTGGAGCTGTCCCGGGTCACCGCCACCGCGCAGCACGTCGTCCGGACGCCGTCGTTGATCGCCTCGGCGGCGGAGGACTACTTCCTGGTCAGCCTGCAGACCCGGGGACACGGGCGGATCAGCCAGGACGGCCGGACCGCCGAGCTCGCCGCCGGCGACTTCGCGCTCTACGACTCGACCCGGCCCTACGCGCTGGAGTTCGACGGGCCGTTCCAGCAGTACGTGCTGATGCTGCCCGGCCCGACGCTCCGGTCCCGGCTGCGCGACACCCCCGCGTCGACCGCCCGCCTCCTGGAGGGCGCGGCGGGCGCCGGGCACCTCATGATCGAGATGATCCGGACGCTGGCCCTCGACGTCGACGTGCTCGAGCCGGCCGCGGCCGTCGCCGTCGCGCAGGGGGTCGAGCACATCGTCGTCGCCGGGCTGAGCTCGCTCGGCCAGGCGCCGCCGCCCGAGCCGTCGTCGGCCGCCCGGCGCGAGGAGGTCAAGGCGTACGCCCGGCGCCGGCTCGGCGACCCGGGGCTCACGGTCGGTGCGATCGCCGCCGCGCTGCACACCTCGGTCAGCAGCCTGCACCGCGCCTTCGCCGACGAGCCGTGCTCCCTGGCCGAGTGGATCTGGGCGGAGCGTCTCGAGGCCGTCCGGGCCGACCTGCTCGACCCGGCGCTGCGCCACCGCACCATCTCCGACCTGGCCTTCGACCGCGGGTTCGTCGACGCCTCGCACTTCAGCCGCGCCTTCCGCGCCCGCTTCGGCCGGACGGCGCGCGAGGTCCGGAAGGGGTGACGCCGGGCGGAGGGGGTTGCCGTGCGGATCAGTAGCATGTCACGCTCCACCGTGATCCGGGTCTCACCGTGGAGGCGCCCATGCGCGGTCTGATGTTCGACAGCCAGCTGCTCCTGCACTCGTTCCTCTGGCGGACGGAGCGACTGTTCGCGGACAAGCAGATCGTCACCCGGCTCGGGCCCGGCGAGTACCACCGCTACACCTACCGGGACTTCGGCAAGCGGGCCCGCCGGCTGGGCGACGCGCTCCGGACGTGGGGGGTCGGGCCCGGGGACCGGGTCGGGACGCTGGCCTGGAACCACTATCGGCACCTCGAGACCTACTTCGGCGTGCCCGGCATCCAGGCCGTGCTGCACACGATCAACCTGCGGCTCTCCCCGGCGCAGCAGAAGTTCACGATCGACAAGGCCGAGGACCGGCTGCTGCTGGTCGACGTCGACCAGCTCGACCTCGTCGCCGACCTGCTCGAGCTGGGCCTGCCCACGGTCGAGGCGGTCGTCGTGCTCACCGACGAGGTGCCCGCGCACCGGATCGGCATCCCGGTCCACTCCTACGAGGAGCTGCTCGCCGCCGCGGACGAGAACGCGCAGTTCGAGGAGTTCGACGAGCACTCGGCCTCGGCGATGTGCTTCACCTCGGCGACCACCGGCGACCCGAAGGGCGTCGTCTACTCGCACCGGGCGATGGTGCTGCAGGCCATGTGCCTGGCGATGCACGACAAGCTGAACATGAGCGAGCGGCAGGTCTGGCTCGAGGTCGCGCCGATGTTCCACTGCAACGGCTGGAACATCCCGCACACCGCGCTGCTGCAGGGCGCCACGCTGGTGCTGCCCGGCGCGCACCCGACCCCGGACGACTACGTCGACATCATCGAGGACCTCGGCGTCACCGGGATGAACGCCGCCGTCACCATCGGCACGATGATCCGCGACGTCGTGCGCGCGTCGGACCGGCCGCGGGACCTGTCGACGCTCTCGACGCTGTGGCTGGGCGGGCAGGCGCCGTCGAAGGCCGTCATGAAGTGGTTCGCCGACGAGTACGACTGCGAGGTCATGCAGGGCTACGGCATGACCGAGAACAGCCCGCAGATCTGCTTCTTCGCATTGAAGTCGACGCTGGCGGGCGGCACCGAGGACGAGATCTACGCGTTGCGCCAGACCCAGGGCCTGCCGATCCCGCTGCTGCAGATCAAGGTCGTCGACCAGGAGACCGGCGAGGAGCTGCCCTGGGACGGCGAGAGCATCGGCGACTTCCACGTCCGCTCCCCCTTCACCGCCTCGGCGTACTACGAGGACGACCGGACCAAGGACTCGATCGTCGACGGCTGGCTGCGCACCGGCGACGTCGGCTGCATCGACCCCGAGGGATACGTCCTGCTCAAGGACCGGTCGAAGGACCTGATCAAGTCCGGGGGCGAGTGGATCTCCACGATCGACCTGGAGAACGCGCTGATGCTGCACCCCAAGGTCGCCGAGGCCACGGTCGTCGGGATCGAGGACGAGAAGTGGCTCGAACGTCCGCTGGCCTGCGTGGTGCCCGGCGACGACTCGCTCACCCCGGAGGAGCTGCGGGAGCATCTGCTCGCCGAGGGCTTCGTCAAGTTCTGGGTCCCGGACACCTTCCTGTTCGTGCCCGAGGTGCCCAAGACCAGCGTCGGGAAGTACGACAAGAAGGCCATCCGCGGGGCGGTCGCGGACGAGGGCCTGGAGCGGGCGCGGGTGCGGCTGGGCGCAGGGTAGTCCGGGCGGTCGGTCGGCGCGGGTCGGTCGGCGCGGACCGGGCGGGCGCCTGGTCCGGGGTCGGCCGATCGGCCGACGCGGCCGTCGGGCGCCGGATCCGTCGGTCACCGGATCCGGATCGGGGCCCGGGCACGTCACCGTGGGCACAGGGCGTTCAGCCCCCGCCGGAAGGTCCGGCGGCACCCACGAGAGGAACCACGATGTCCACGCTCATCACCGTCCGGCCCGGCCGCACCTTCCCGGACCCGGAACACCGGCACGCCTGGGCCGCCGGCTCGCACCACTGCACCTCGGACGGCGTGGTCAGCTACCGCCAGTGCCTGTCCTGCGGAGCCTGGGGCCTCTTCGCCCCGACGGCGTCGTCGGGGGCGTGAGCACCGCTGTACCGGCCTGATCTGTCACCGCCGCCTGGCCCGGCGCTCATGGCGATCGCCTGCAGCGGATGTCGGTGGTACCTAGGACACCGCGGTCAGTGGTGAACCCAGATGTCGCCGAAGACGTAGAGGTAGCCGATCCGGTCTCCCTGCTCGACCAGCTGGAACAGCATGCCCTCGGCCTCGTCGGTGAGATCCTGATCAGGCCGGTCCGGGCCCCGAATCCCGAAGCGCCGCTTGGCGACGTCGCCTCGTGCAGATGCGAGTCGGTCCAGCCCGTCGCTGACTGAACGACCTCGTGCAGCACAGCCAACGACACCTCGCCCGGCGCCTGCAGACGGGGCCGGACCGGCTGCCACACCCCCGTACACCGGTGCTGTCAGCTTCGCCAGCACCGACAGGACCGGGATCACCGTTTCCGACGCAGCCCAGGCGCTCGGTCAGGCGAACTCGGCGATTCGCGTCGGCCCTTCGCGGGCTCGGGTCGGGTTCCACGTCCGTGGTCGGGTCCGTGGTTTCTGTTCGGCGTCGATCCAGGGCGGCGGGATGAACTCCGGGAGGCCGCCGCGCAGGCGCACCGCCCAGTCGGTGGTGTGGATCTGGCGGTGATGGGCCTTGCACAGCATCACCAGGTTGCCCAGCGCGGTGGGCCCGCCGTGCTCCCAGGGGAGCACGTGGTGGATCTCGCACCAGGACGGGGGCCGGTCGCAGCCGGGGTGGGCGCAGCCCCGGTCGCGGGCGGTGACCGCGCGGCGCAGCCCGTCGGGGATGCTGCGGGTGAGCCGGCCGACGTCGAGGGGCTGACCGGCCCCGTCGAACACGACCGGGACCACCCCGCAGTCGCAGGCCAGGTGGCGCAGCGCGGCCGGGCTCAGTTGCCCGCCGAACTCCAGCATCCCGGCCCGGGCGCGGGTTTCGAGGTCGGCGAGGCGGATCTGCACGGTCAGCACCGGGCGCCGCCCACCCACCGCCGGCAGCTCGGCGTGCTCGAGGACCCAGCCGCACACCTCGGCCAGCGCCTCGGCCTTCCGTTCGACCCGGCTGCGCCCCTCGTCGGCGGTCAGCGGGGCGGCCTTGGCATCGAGCACCGCGGCGACGGCCTCGAACAGCGCGGCGTCGTCGTAGCGCCCGACCAGCCGCCCGCCGGGCTTGGCCGCGAAGCGGGTCAGCCGCAGCTCGTTGACCAGCGGGGGTGGGGTGTCGTCGGGTTCCGGGCCGTCGGCGTCGAGGGCCTCGAGCAGCGCGGTGCCCCACTGCTGCACCTCCCGCGGGGTGTAGCCGGCGGCCGCGTCGGCCAACTGGATCTCCGCACCCGCCCAGACCTCGGGGGCCAGCCGCGTCGCGGGCGGGGAGCCGAGCAGCCGGACGATCACGGCGACGTGGGCCAGCGAGGTGCCCCCGGCGGCGAACACGTCCGCGGTCGCGGGCAGCCGAGCCGGCAACTCGGTGCCATCGAGCCCGACCCGCGCGCACACCGCGTCGGCCACCGCGACCCGCTGCGCGGCCACCCCGCGGTCGAGGCGCAGCAGCGCAGCACCTCGACCAGCTCACCCGCCGTGGCGCCGGGCCCGGCAGCGGCCGCCAACGCGTCCACGGCCTGGGCGAGCAGGCGGTGCGCGTCGGCGACCGGATCGGGGAGCATGATCGGAGCCTACTCGAACATCTCTTCGAACACAAGGTAAAGTCCGCAGCTCAGCGCAGGTCCTCGAAGCTTCAGGAGATCGAACAGCCGACGAGTGCGCCGCGGTCGACGTGGTCGTCCAGCCCGACCACCACACACTGTCCGCTCACGTTCCGACCCGATCCCCCTCACCGGTGGGCGCAGTCCGCCATCGCGACGCTTCCGCGGCCGAGGCGACACCCGAAGCGAGGGCGTCGACGCCGGACAGCGAGATCACCGCCGCCGCAGCGGCGCACGACGAACGGGCGCAGCTACCGACGGGCGGCGCCGCTTCGGACAAGGTCCTGCCGTGCTGGCCGGGTGCTCCCGCCACTCGAGGCGCCCGCACCATGTTCCAGCAGATCCGCGACAGATGCGTCCCAGCACATCGAGAACAGGTGCGCGTCATGCTCACCGGACCCGGACCCGGCGAGCTTCGACCGCGCTGGGCCCGGCGCCGAGGCCTCCACCCTCGACTGTCGGCACATCGATCCCTTGTGCGACACCTCCCGCGTGAGCGTGAGACCCCGCCCGCGCCCCGGACAGCCGCACGCGGGCAGCCCGCGGGCCGAGCCCTGCGGCGACCCTGCGAAGAGCCCTCCCGCGCCTCAGCCCGGCAGCACCTTCCGCTCCCGCAGCACCCGGAACCAGTGCCGGAAGGACTCCTCGGTGTCGTAGCAGTCCCCGAACCCCGCCTGCCGCACCTTGATCGTGCTCACCAGCGCGGGCGGGCGGGCCTCGGTCGCGCCGTGGGCGAAGCAGTAGTCGGCGTAGAAGTGCGACTCGCCGAGCAGGGCGTCGAGGGAGGGCTCGACGAGGCCTTCCCGCTCCGCGATCCGCCGCCAGAGGTCGGCGTGCGCGGGGAGGAACTCGGCGAGCCGGACGGGCTCGTCCGGCGCGGGGTCCATCCCCAGCTCGTCGGCCAACGCGGGCCACAGGTCACGCCAGCTGAAGGCCTCGCCGTTGGTGAGGTTGAAGTGCTGGTCCCGGGCGGTCTCGGCGGTGGCCGCCCAGAGCGCGGCGTCGCCCACCAGCCGGACGTCCACGGCCTCGCTCGCGATGCCGGCCCCGCCCGGGTAGCCGAACGGCAGCCCGAGCTCGCGGCGCAGCGCGGCGTACACCCCGATGACCGGCGGCAGGTTCATCGCGACCCCGGTCGTGGGGCCGACGACGATCTGCGGCCGCAGGATCGTCCAGGCGAATCCGTGCGCGGCGGCCGAGGCGCGCAGGTGGTCCTCCTGCAGCCAGTAGAAGTTCTCGTGCGGGTCGCGCGGGAACCGCTCGCGCGCGGGGACCGGGATCGGGTGCAGGTGCACGCCGTAGGCCTTGGTCCCCTGCAGCAGCGTGACGTGCTCCAGCCCCTCGGCCAGCGGGTCCAGGAGGGCGCGGAACATCGTAAGGTTCGTCCGCATCTGGTCCTGCTCGCGCCAGCCGCGGATCAGCCCGGGTTTCTCGTGCAGCGCCCCGTAGACCAGGTGGGTCGGCCTCAGGTCGGCGACCGCCTCGGCCACGGCCGCGGCGTCCGTCAGGTCGACGGCGAGGTGCCGCACCGGGCGCACCGGCGGCCGCCGCGACAGCGCGACCACGTCCCACCCCGCCTCGGCGAAGGACTCCACCGCCGCCTCGCCGACCAGCCCGCTCGCCCCGGCGACCAGCACCGTCCGCCCGCTCATCGGTCTCCCTTCCGCAACCCGCCCACCACGAACTCCGCGTACTCGTCGGCGATCCGGTCGACCCGGCCGTCGTCGGCGCGGTCCGGGTCGTACCAGACGGTGATCCAGTTGAGCGCCCCGAGCACCGGCTTGGTCGCGAGCCGCGGATCGGTCCCGCGCACGCTGCCCTCGCGCTGGCCCTGGGCGACGACGTCGGCGAAGAGCTGCTCGTACTCGTCCCGCATCGCGACGATCTCGTGGAGCGACTCGTAGCGCGGGCCCTGCCCGAGCCGGCGCATCTCCACCGCCTGCACGGCCACCCGCTGGAACGCGTGGCGCGTCATCATCATCGCGGCGTGCGTGCGCACCATTCGCGCGAGCCGGCCGACGGCGTCGTCGTCGCCCTCGGCGAGCGGCCGGATCTCGGCGAGCAGGTCCCGCATCCCGGTGTGCACGACGTCGAGGAAGATGTCGGCCTTGCTCCGGTAGTAGTGGTAGACCCGCCCCTTCGTCGCCCGCAGCTCGTCGGCGATGTCGTCGATCGTGGTGGCGTCGTAGCCGTTGCGGGTGAAGGCCACGGCGGCGGCCTCGAGGATGTCCTGGCGTCCGGGCCCGGCGCCCGAGCGGGACAGCTCGCGCGTCACCGGGATCTCCGCACGCGGCGCACCAGGGCGTGCCAGATCCCGACGAGCCCGGTCGGCGAGGCCAGCAGCACGATCGCGAGCACGCCGCCGAGCACGATCTTGTCCGCGTCGCCGCCCAGCGAGAACAGCTGCTGCTGGGAGGTGAGCAGCGCGGCGCCGACCAGCGGCCCGAGCAGCAGCCGGCGCCCCGGCAGGATCACGGCGGTGAGCATGAACAGCAGGAAGGTGGGCGAGAGCAGGTCCGGGCTCACGTAGCTGCGCTGGTAGGCGTAGAGCCACCCGGCGAGCGCCGTGATCGGCGCGGACAGCACGAAGACCAGCATCCGGGTGCGCCGGACGTCGACCCCCATCGCCGTGGACAGCTCGCCGTTCATCTGCGCCATCAGCGCGGTGGTGCCCAGCCGGGACCGGCGGAACCGGGACACGAGCAGCACGACGAGCACCAGGCAGACCAGGGCGATCGGCCACAGCTCGGCGTTCGTGCGGGCGGCGTAGGTCCCGCCCACCGCCGGCAGTTCGAGCAGCGGGACGCCGACGACGCCGTCCGAGCCGCCGAGCGCCTGCGTGTTCTGCACGACGGTCAGCCCGATGATCGCGGCCGCGTACGTCACCAGGGAGAACACGAACTCCCGGGTGCGCAGGGTGGCGAGGCCCAGCAGCAGCGCGAGGACCAGCGTCACCACGATCGACGCGAGCAGCGCCGGGATCGGCGTCCACCCGGACCGCACCGCGAGGATCGCGGTCGTGTAGGCGCCCGCCGCCCAGAACAGCGTGTGCCCCAGGCTGACCTCGCCGAGGTAGGACAGGACGACGTCGACGCCGTAGGACATGATCGCGAAGATCGCGACCAGCACCACCGTCGTGTAGATCCGGTCGGATCCGCCGAGCAGGGCGGGCAGCAGGTAGGCGACCGCGACCAGGACCACCCAGAGCAGCGCGCGGCCCCAGGTCGGCACGCGCCGCGCGGGCGGTGCCCCGGTCGTCTCCCGGGTCGCGACGTCGGCGGTCATCGGCGGGCCCCCAGTCCCTGCGGGCGGACCACGAGCACCACCAGCAGCACGACGAACGCCGCCGCCGTGGAGTAGGCCGGTGGGAAGAACGTGCCGAAGAAGGCCGTGAACAGACCGAGCCCGATGGCCACGACCAGCCCCCCGACGAGGTTGCCGACGCCCGCGAGCACCACGACGAGGAAGGTGATGATGACCTCCTCGAAGCCCATCGAGGTGAGGATGGGGCTGCGCGGCCCCACCACCGCCCCGGCAAGGGCGGCGCAGACCGCGGAGAACACGAACACGGCGAGGTAGACGCGGGCCGCGTCGATCCCGTAGAGCTGGGCCAGCTTCGGGTCCTCGGCGACGCCGCGGACCATCCGGCCGAGGTCGGTTCGGCCGAGGACGACGAACGTGACGGCGTAGAAGGCCAGCGCCAGCACGACGATCAGCACGTCCTGCCCGGTGATCCGGGCGGCCCCGAGCGCCAGGTCCTGCTGCTGCAGCGGGCTGTCGATCGTCTGCGGGTCGCCGCCGAACAGCAGCGCCGCGCCGCCCTGCAGCAGGTAGCCGAAGGCGAGGGTGACCAGCATGAGGTTGACGATGTTCTGCTCGAGCGTCATGCGGGTCATCAGCAGCTGCAGGACCACGCCGAGCAGCCCGACGACGACCAGCGCGACCGGCACCGCGACGCCGTAGGGCCAGCCGAACCGGCTGATCACGAACCACGTCACGAACGCGCCGAGCATGTAGAGCTGCCCGTGCGCGAAGTTGACCAGGCGGGCCGCGCCGAGCAGCACGGTCCAACCCACGGCGAGGAGCGCATAGCCCGCGCCGAGCGCGAGCCCGTTGACCAGGGCGGCGACGATCACGAGCCCAGCCCTCCCAGGTAGGCCTGGGCGACGCGCTCGTCCTCGCGCATCTGCGCGGCGGTGCCGGAGGCGACGATCCGGCCCTGGTCCAGCAGGTGGAGCCGGTCGGCGACCTCGAGCGCGGCCCGCACGTTCTGCTCCACCAGCAGCACGGACAGGCCCGAGTCGACCAGGTCGCGGATGTGCGTGAGCACCTCGACGACCAGCCGCGGGGCCAGGCCGACGGACGGCTCGTCCAGGATCAGCAGGCGGGGCGCGGCCCGCAGTGCGCGGCCGATCGCCACCATCTGCCGTTCGCCGCCGGAGAGCGTGGAGCACCGCGCCCCGTTCCGCTCGCGCAGCCGGGGGAAGACGTCGAGCACGTCGTCGACGCCGTAGGCACGCCCGGCGGAGGCCCGCGGCGGCCGGACGACCTGCAGGTTCTCCCGCACGGTCATCCCGTCGAACACGCCCTTGCCCTCGGGGACCAGCACCAGCCCGAGCCCGGCGCGGCGGTGGGCGGCGAGGCGGCCGACGTCCCGGACGCCGAGCACCACGGACCCGGTGACCGACGGCCGCCCGCGCGACCAGCCGGCGACCGCGTCGACCAGCGTCGACTTGCCGGCACCGTTCGCGCCGGCCACGGCGACGAGCTCGCCGGCGCCCACGTCGAGCGAGACCCCGTCGACGGCGAGGCTGTGGCCGTAGCGCACCCGCAGGTCGCGCACCTCGAGCAGCGGGCTCATGCCGTCCGCCCCAGGTAGGCCTCGAGCACGCGCGGGTCCCGCTGGACCTCGGCGGGCGGGCCGTAGGCGATCGTCTCGCCGCGGTCGATGACCAGCAGCCGGTCGACGATCTCCATCACGAGGTCCATGTGGTGCTCGATGAGCACGATCGCGAGACCGCGTTCGCGCAGGTCCCGCAGGAGGTCGGCGAGGGCGCGCATGTCCTCGCCGCCGACGCCGGCGGCCGGCTCGTCCACCAGCAGCACGCTCGCCCCGGGTCCGTGGGCCAGGGCGACGGACAGCACGCGCTGCAGGCCGTACGGCAGGTCGTCCGGGTGGGTGTCGTGGTGGCGTTCGGCGATCCCGAAGTCCGCCAGGAGCGCGCGGGCCGCGGCCCGGCACTCCCGGCGGGCCCGGGCCTCCCGCCACGGCGCGACGATCGCGCCCCCCAGCCCGGTCCCCCGCTCGACCTGGAAGGCCGTCATCGCGTTCTCCAGCACGCTCAGCCCGCCGAAGAACGAGTTCTGCTGGAAGGTCCGGCGCAGCCCGCGCCGCGCGAGCACCTGGGTGGGCACCCCGTCGGTGTCCTCGCCGTGCAGCAGCACCCGGCCGCTGCGCCGCACCACGTTCGTCACCGCGGCGAAGCTGCTGCTCTTGCCCGCGCCGTTGGGGCCGATGACACCGAGGATCTCGCCGCCGTCGACGGCGAACGACACGTCGTCGAGGGCCTGCAGGCTGCCGTACCGGACCGAGAGACCCTCCACCCGGAGGGCGGTCACGAGTTCCAGACCTCCCCCGGGACCGGCACCTCGTCGAGGACCTTGATCTTCCCGCCCTCCACGGTGAAGGCGTAGACCTTCGTCTGCATCTGGCCCTTGTCCGTGAAGGTCACGTCGCCCATCACCGTGTCGGTGAAGGTCTGCCCGTGGATCGCGTCCGCGACCGGCTGGCGGTCCAGCGTGCCGGCCTTGGCCACGGCGGCCGCCCAGACGTCCACGCTCTGCGCGCCGAGCGCGGCGTACTTGTCCGGCGCGTTGCCCGTCTTCTGCCGGAACGCGTCGGCGAACTTCTGGTTCTCCGGGTAGCCGTTGAAGGGCGCGACGTCCGGGAAGTAGATGTCCGCGGACAGCAGCCCGTCGACGGCGGAGCCCCCGGCCAGGTCGATCACCTTGGGCGACACGGTGCCGAGCGCGGCGACGTGCGGCGCGCCGATCCCGGAGCGGGCGTACTGCTGGGCCAGCGCCGGCATCCCGGAGGACTCGGCGGCGTTGGCCGAGAACACCGCCTGCGGCGCGGCGCCCTGGATGTTCGACAGCGGCACGCGGAAGTCCGTGGCGGAGTAGTCGAAGGTCTGCTCGGAGGCCACCGTGACGCCGGCGGGCTGGAGCTGGGCGGTGAGGAGCGCGCCCAGGTCCTTGCCGTAGGCGTCGTTCTCCAGGAGGTAGCCGACGGACTTCGCGCCGAGGTTCTTCGTCAGGTACTGCCCGGCGACGTACGCGCCCACCGCGTTGCCGGCGTTGAGCCGCACGGCGTCCGGGTCGGCGTTGCCGAGGATCGTCGCGTTCTGCGGAATCGTGGTGATGTTGAGGATGCCGGCGCGCACCAGCACCGGCTGGATGGCCAGCGTGACGGGCGAGTTCCAGCCGCCCATCACCACCGACACGCCCTCGCCCGCGAGCTGCGTCGCCGCGCTCACGCCGTTGGCCGGGTTGCTCTGGTCGTCCTTGGCGACGATCTGCAGCTGCCGGCCCAGGACGCCGCCCTCGGCGTTGATCACGGCCGCCTGGACCTGGATGGCGTCGAGCACGTCCTGCCCGTTGGGGCCGGCCGGCCCGCTGAGCGGCACGATCACCCCGATCTTGACCGGCCCGGACGCGCTCGCACCGGAGCCGCCCGAGCCCGAGTCGCCCGACGGCGCCGAACCGGTGTTCGCACACCCGGCCGTCAGGGCGACGGCGCCGATCACGGCACAGAGCGCCGTCCACATCCTCGTGAAACGCACCGGGTCCCCCAGGTCGTCGTTGACCGTACTACTCGGTATGACGCCCGATGGTCGCCGACGAACCCGGAGAGGTCAAGGCACCCGCATTACCCGTACGGTTGTCCGGTCAATTCGCGGCCGTTCCCGGGATCCGGGCGCGTGGTTGTCCGGTCCGCCCCGGCGTCGCACGATGGGGGCATGACGACCGCTGCGCACCGTGACGGGTCTCCCGCCGCACTGCGGTCGTTCGACCTCGAGCGCTTCTGGCCCTCGCGCCGGAGCCACGCGTTCGACGAGGGATGTCGCTGAGGGCCGACGCGCCCGCCCCGACCCCGGGCCCGCCGTCGCGCCCTGCCCCGATCCCCGCCCGAGCGCCGCGCGCCACCGACGCGCCATGCCACCCGCCGGGTCGTCCCGGCCGATCCGGGGCGGACCGGCGCCCCGGAAGGACCCACCACCGATCATGTTCGCCCCCGCCCTGCGCCGCCGCGCCTCCGTCCTGCTCGCCGCGCTCGCCGCGGTCGGCCTGGCCGCGGGCTGCTCCCGCGCGCAGGAGAGCACCCCGGCCGCCCCGACGAGCGCCTCCCCCGCCGCCGAGCTGCGCCTCGGCTACTTCCCCAACATCACCCACGCGCCCGCGCTGATCGGCGTGGCGCAGAACTACTTCGCCGAGGAGCTGGGCAGCGGCACGAAGCTCACCACCCAGACCTTCAACGCCGGCCCCGACGAGGTCAACGCGCTGCTCGGCGGCTCGCTCGACGCCGGCTTCATCGGCTCCAGCCCGGCCATCAACGCCTTCGCGAAGTCGAACGGCGAGGCCGTCCGGCTGATCGCCGGCTCCACCTCCGCGGGGGCGCAGCTCGTGACCGGCCCGGACGTCACCACACCGGAGCAGCTCAAGGGCAAGGTCATCGCCACCCCGCAGGCCGGCAACACGCAGGACGTCGCGCTCAAGAAGTGGCTCAAGGAGAACGACCTCGAGATCGGCGACGGACCCGACAAGGTGACCGTCCAGAACATCGACAACCCGCGCACGCTCGACCTGTTCAAGCAGGGCCAGGTCGCGGGCGGCTGGCTGCCGGAGCCGTGGAGCTCCCGGCTGGTCGACGCGGGCGCGAAGGTCCTGGTCGACGAGAAGTCGCTGTGGCCGGACGGCAAGTTCCCGACCACCGTGCTGATCGTCCGCACGCAGTTCCTCCAGGAGCACCCGCAGACCGTCGAGGCCCTGCTGCGCGGCGAGCTGAAGGCCCTCGAGTTCGCCAACTCGAACCCCGACCAGGCCAAGAAGATCACGAACGACTCGATCAAGCAGATCACCAACTCGTCGCTCTCCCAGCCGGTGCTCGACCGGGCCTTCTCCGAGCTCAGCTTCGACAGCGACCCGTTGGCCTCGACCTTCCCCCAGCTGTCCAAGGACAGCGTGACCGCGGGCGCCACGCCGAAGGAGACGAACCTCCAGGGCTTCGTCGACGTGACCGCACTCAACACCGTCCGCAGCGCCGCCGGGCAGACCCCCGTCGACGCCGCGGGCCTCGACAAGCAGGGATGAGCCAGGTGACTCTCACGGACTCCGATCCCGGGCTCGCCCGGGCCCGACCCGACCGCGCGCAGACCGCCGTGGAGCTCACGGGGGTCGGCAAGACCTTCGGTACCGGGGCGGGTGCGGTCACGGCGCTGCGCGGGATCGACCTGCGCGTCGCCCACGGCGAGTTCCTCTGCCTGCTGGGTGCCTCCGGCTGCGGCAAGTCCACCCTGCTCAACCTGCTCTCCGGGCTGGAGGAGCCGACGGCGGGCACGGTCACGGTGACCACGGCGCGGCCGTCGTTCATGTTCCAGGAGCCCGCGCTCATGCCGTGGCTGACGGCCGCGCGCAACGTCGAGCTCCCGCTGCAGCTGGCGGGGCAGGGCCGCAGCGCGCGCCGCACACGGGCCCGCGAGCTGCTGGAGCTCGTCCGGCTCGACGGGGTGGGCGAGAAGCGGCCGCACGAGCTCTCCGGCGGTATGCGCCAGCGCGTGGCGCTGGCCCGCGCCCTGGCCGCGGCCACCAGCACGGACGGCGGTGCGCCGGGTCTGCTGCTGATGGACGAGCCGTTCGCGGCGCTCGACGCGATCACCCGGGACGTGCTGCAGGGCGAGCTGCTCCGGGTGTGGGAGGCCACCGGCACCACGGTGGTGTTCGTGACGCACGACGTCCGGGAGGCCGTCCGGCTCGCCCAGCGCGTCGTGCTGCTCTCCTCGCGGCCGGGCACGGTGGTGCGCGAGTGGCGCGTCGACGAGCACGGGCCGGAGCTGCACGACGAGATCACGGGCCGCCTGCGACAGGTGATCACCAGCCATGCCGCCTGAGCTCGTGGAACGCCCGGGCACGACCGGCACGACCGACACGGACGACTCCGCGAGGGCGCTCGCCGGGCTCGACGCCCTCGACACCCCCACCGTCAACCGGGTCCCGTGGTGGCGGCGGGCGTCGTCGAGCGTGCTGCCGCCGGTGGTCGCGCTCGTGCTGATCGTCGTCGTCTGGCAGCTCGTGTGGGCCTCGGCGGTGCTGCCCGAGTACAAGCTGCCGGCCCCGGCCGCCGTGTGGGACTCGTTCCTGACCATCGTCGCCGACGGCAGCATCTGGTCGATCCTGTGGACCTCGATCAGCCGGGCCTTCCTCGGCTTCGTGATCGCGCTGGTCATCGCTACGCCACTGGGCCTGCTGGTGGCGAAGGTGCCGGTGGTGCGCTCGGCGATCGGGCCGCTGTTGTCCGGGCTGCAGAGCCTGCCCTCGGTGGCGTGGGTGCCGGCGGCGGTGCTCTGGTTCGGCCTGACCGACGCCACGATCTACTTCGTGGTGCTGCTCGGCTCGGTGCCGTCGATCGCCAACGGCCTCGTGGCGGGCATCGACCAGATCCCGCCGATCCTGCCGCGGGTCGGCCGGGTGCTCGGCGCCCGCGGCCTGGCGAGCGCCCGGCACATCCTGTTGCCCGCCGCCCTGCCCGGCTACCTGGCCGGCTGCAAGCAGGGCTGGGCGTTCTCGTGGCGCTCGCTGATGGCGGCCGAGATCATCGCCGTCGGCCCGGCCCTCGGCGTCGGGCTCGGCGCGTACCTGAAGGACGGCAGCGACTTCAACGACATCGCCGGGGTCTTCTCGGCGGTGCTGCTGATCCTCGTGGTCGGGATCGGGGTCGAGCTGCTCGTCTTCCGCCCGCTCGAGCGCCGGGTGCTGCGGACCCGCGGCCTGGCGGGCGCGTAGTCCCGCCGCAGCAGGGAGCCATAGCGCGCGCCGACGGAGGCCACGAACGCGTCATGGCTCCATGACGCACTTCGGCCGGGGCCTCGGGTGCGTCATGGAGCCGTGATGCGGCGGGGGCGGGCTACTTCGTGGTGAGGGCGAAGTTCTCCGGGATCACCAGGTCCTCCCGGGACAGCTCGTGGATGCTGGCCTTGCCCAGCCCCAGCAGCGTCGAGTCGATGCCCTGGCGCAGCACCTCGAGGGTGTTGGTCACGCCGTGCTGGCCCGCGGCCGCCATGCCCCACAGGTAGGCGCGCCCGATCAGCACCGCCTTGGCGCCCAGCGCGAGCGCCTTGACCACGTCGGAGCCACGGCGGATGCCGCCGTCCTGCAGCACCTCGATCTGGTCGCCGACCGCGTCGACGACCGCCGGCAGCGCGCGGATCGAGGCCGGGGTGCCGTCGAGGTTGTTGCCGCCGTGGTTGGACACCGAGATCGCGGTGCAGCCCGCGTCGACGGCCCGGCGGGCGTCGTCCGGGTGCATGATCCCCTTGACCGCGAACGGGCCGTCCCACTGCTCGCGCAGCCAGGCCACGTCGTCCCAGGTCACCGGCGGGGTGCTCATCCACTGGCCGTAGGCGCCGAAGAAGGTCGGCGCGGGCTCGTCGCCGATGGCCAGGTTCGGGGTGGTCAGGTCCGGCAGCTTGCCCGTCCGGGCGAAGTCGAACAGCCAGCGCGGCTTGCGCAGCACCTCGGGCGCGAAGTGCAGCGCCGCCTTGAGGTCCACCTTCTCCGGGATCATCGGGGCGTCCCAGTCCCGGGCGGAGTCGAACGACCAGTCCAGGGTCATGATCAGGCCCTTGGCGCCGGCCTTCTTCGCGCGCTCGGCGCGGGCCAGCAGCTGGTCGCGCGTGCCGACCCAGTACATCTGGAAGAAGGTCTTGTCGTTCACCGCGGCGACGTCCTCGACGGACCGGCTCGCGAACGAGCTCAGCCCCATCGCGGTGCCGGCCCCGGCCGCGGCGCGCGCCACGGCGACCTCGCCCTCCGGGTACACGGCCTGCACACCGGTCGGCGAGATGATCACCGGGAACGAGATGTCCTGGCCCATCACCGTGGTCGCCTGGTTCCGCTGGGCCGGGAGGTCGGCGATGCGCGGGCGGAAGCCCAGCTCGCTGAAGGCCTCCACGTTGTCGGAGATCGTGACGCCCTTCTCGGTGCCCGCGACCAGCGCCAGGTACACGGAGCGGGGCAGGCGCTTCTTCGCCCTCCGCTGTGCCTCGGCGATCGTCTCGAACCAGTTCTTGGTGCTGGCCATCGCGCCTGCCCCTTCGCAGCTCGGATCCGCGTGTCTGGGGTCACCCTACTATTTCGGCACTCGGTGCCAAAGAGTGGGCGGCGAACCCGTGACGGAGCCTCTCCGACAGGGCAGGAGCCGCCCACTCCGGCCGGGCCGGGCGGCCTGGGACCGGGGCCCCGAACNGGCCCGCGACGCCGGATGCGTCGGGGCCCGTCGAGGATCGGGCAGGTCGCGCGGTGCCCGAGCCGGCTTCAGCCGGTCCTGCGCAGCTGCGGGGCGCGGCGCAGGGCCGAGCGGGTCACCGCCAGCTCGTGCGCGACCTCGGCCGCGATGAGCTCGGCGTGCAGGTCGACCTGCTCGGGATTGCCGGCCAGGGCGCGGTGCCGGGCGACGAGGTCCTCCAGCGCGTCGAGCAGCCGGTCGACGATCTCGGTGCGGCGGCCGTCGCGCGTGGGCTTCGGCAGCCGGACGGTCGGCGGGTCGAGCTTCGCGGCCGGCTCGGCCCGGGGTGCCGGGGCGGGAGCCTGCCCGTCGTGGATCGGGGCGGTCATGTCGTACTCCTACGGACGAACGTGAACGGCGGCGGGATCGGCGGTGTTCCGGACGCCGGCCCGACACAGGGCGCTCGCGGTCCGCAGGTGGTCGACGCAGCGACGACGGATCAGCGACGGACGGATCAGGCAGCGGGATGAGCACGAGGGGCGCATCGGGGATCTCCGGGACGACGGCGGGCGGGGACCGGTCAGCGACCGTGACACCAGCCGCGCGCGAGGCGACCGTGACGGCAGGGCGAAGGCGGCACGTGCGGCGCCGCTGCCTCGTCCCGGGTCACGATCACGGAGTCCAGAGTGCCCGGACGGCCGCGCATGCGGCAACCGGGTTACCGTCCCGGCGGGTCAACATCACATCCGGCGCCGCCCGGGAACCTTTCCGCCCCGTCGCTCGTCCCGGAGCCGGTGCGGAGGGCCGGGGAACGGTGAACGGTCGTCCGGTGTTCCCGGACGGTCGTCCGGCGACTGGACACGTCCGGACACGCCGGTGCCCGCGGGGCGGTAGGGCCGTTCGCCTCTGCGGGAGGAACAGCCGTCGACCGGTCGTCGAGCGGGCCGTACCCCTTCGCTAGCGTTGTGCCGGCAGTCACCCACAGGTGTCGGGGCACGACAGGTGGCGGTGCCCGCTCCCCGGCCCGCTCCCCGACATGCCCGAGGAGGCGCTCGTGAGCACGCAGGTCTCGGACGGACTGACGGTCCTGGCCGTCGACGACGAGGAACCGGCGCTTCAGGAACTGGCCCACCTGCTGAGCGAGGACCACCGCGTCGGCACCGTGCTCACGGCGCCCGACGCGACGGAGGCCTTGCGGATCCTCGGGAGCAGGCCCGGCGCCGGCCCCGGGGAGTCCGGGGTGGACGTCGTGTTCCTGGACATCCGGATGCCGGGTCTCGACGGGCTGGAGCTGGCCCGCGTCCTGTCCGCCATGGCCTCGCCGCCCCCCGTGGTGTTCGTGACCGCGCACGACGACCGCGCCGTCGACGCGTACGAGATCGGCGCCGTCGACTACCTGCTCAAGCCGCTGCGCTCCGAGCGGCTCGCCGGGTCGATCGACCGCACCCTCGCCACCCGGGCGCAGAGCAGGCCCGCGCCGTTGCAGCCGGTCCCGCAGGGCCCGCCGACCCGGCCGGAGCCGCCTGAGGACGAGGTGATCCCGGTCGAGCTGGCCGGCACGACCAAGCTGGTCCCCCGGTCCACCGTGCGGTTCGTCGAGGCCCAGGGCGACTACGCGCGGCTGCACACCACGGAGGGCGGGCACCTGGTCCGGATCCCGCTGTCCGTGCTCGAGGAGCGGTGGCGCGAGGCCGGGTTCGTGCGCATCCACCGCGCCTACCTCGTGTCGCTGCCGCTGATCACCGAGCTGCGGCTGTCCGGCTCCGGGTACGTCGTGCGGATCGGGCACGGGCCGGGCGCGCCGGAGCTCCCCGTGAGCCGTCGGCACACCGCGGCGCTCAAGCGGATCCTGCGCGGCCGCCCGCCGCGCGAGGAGGGGCCGACCGGCCCGCTCGCCCGCATCCGCTGACCCGGCCGACCGGGCTCCGCCTTCCCTCGCCCGACCGACCGTCGGGCGCCGCCGGTCGCCGCCGGTCGCCGCTGGGCCGACCGGGTGCACCCTTCGTCGCGCACCGCGTGTCGCCGGGCGGCTCCGATCGGGTGCGCCCTAGCGTGATGATCGATGGCGGCCTCGCGACGCACCCGGCTCCTGCTCCCCCTCGTCGGGTGCCTGCTCGTGCTCGTCGCGTGCGCGACCAGCGCCGCCGCACCGCTCGACGCGACCACGCCGCCGTCCGGCGACGCGTCCACGGCCCCGCCGGCCGCCGACCCGACGAGCACCCCCACACCGCCGCCCGTGCCCGAACTGCCCGGCGGCGGCCACACCCTCTTCCCCGGGCGCACCATGGTCGCGCTCTACGGCCACCCGGGCGCGCCCGCACTCGGCGTGCTGGGCGAACAGGGCGTCGACGCCTCGGTACAGCGGGCCCGCGCGCTGGCGGCACAGTTCGCGCCGCTCGCCGGCGAGCCGGTGGTGCCCGCCTTCGAGATCATCACCACCGTCGCCAGCTCCGCCCCGGGCGCCGACGGCGACTACTCGGCAAAGTCGGCGCCGGAGGACCTGGTCCCGTGGATCGACGCGGCCGCCGCGGCGGACATGTACGTCGTGCTCGACCTCCAGCCCGGCCGCAGCGACTTCCTGACCCAGGCCCGCCGCTACACGGACCTGCTGCGGCGCCCGAACGTCGGACTCGCCCTGGACCCCGAATGGCGGCTGCGCCCGGGGCAGAAGCACCGCGTCCAGGTCGGCTCGGTCGACGTCGCCGAGGTCAACGCCGTCGCGACCTGGCTCGCGGACCTCACCCGGGAGGCGCGGCTGCCGCAGAAGCTGCTGATGCTGCACCAGTTCCAGGCGCAGATGATCCGGAACCGGGAGCAACTGGTCACGGATCGTGACGAATTGTCCGTCGTGCTCCACGCCGACGGATTCGGCACGCGCGCGGAGAAGCTGGAGACCTGGAACCGCCTGCACCAGGCCGTGCCGGCCGGTGTCACCTGGGGCTGGAAGAACTTCTACGACGAGGACCGGCCGATGTTCGACCCGGCCCAGACGCTGGCCGTCGGGCCGGCCCGGCCGGTGTTCGTGTCCTACCAGTAGGGGTACCCCCGGCCGAGTCGTGACGGGCAGTATCCTCGCCGGGATCTCGCCGCCGAGATCCCGCGTGCCGGCGGTGGGACCGGTGCCCTCGACGAGGACACCCGCACACCGCCACCTCACGTACCAGCACGTACGGTCCCGAGTCGCCTGTGGAGAAGGGGGTGTCCGACGTGGCCGACGACGCACGCACCGGACGCGCCCCCGAGGGCGTGCGGGAGGTCCGCGACGCCCGGGAGCTCCGGGACCCCCGAGGCATCGGCGAGGTCCCCGTCCGGCGCCGCCCCTCGCACTCCGGCGAGCCCTGGCCGCGGCGTGCGGAGCGGCCCCCCGCGCAGGAGCCCGCGCCGCCGCGGCGGCCCGCGAACGGCTCGCTCGACGGGACCGCGAACGGCTCTCTCGACGGCGCGCTCGACGGTTCCCGGAACGGCTCGGGCAACGGCTCGGGCAACGGCTCGGGCAACGGCTCGGGCAACGGCTCACCGAACGGTGCCCGCAGGGGCCTCGGGAGCCGACCGGACCGGTCCCGCGGCGACGCCGCGGCCCCGCCGCCGAGGGAGCCCTGGCCCTCCCGACGGCACGCCCCGGAAGCGCCGCGCCCGGACCTCCCCGGCTCCGCCCGGCGTGATCCCGCGGGCCGCGGCGCCCCGGCGGTGCCCGGGCCGGGCGCTCCCGGGCCCACCGGCTCGGACCTCCCCTCGCGCAGCAGGCCGAGCGGAAGCGGTACGAGCGGAAGCGGCCCGGGCGGAAGCGGCCCGGGCGGCCGGCGGGCCGCGGTCGATCCGCGGCGCGACCCCGACCGCTCGGGCAGCTCGGGCGGCCTCGGCAGCTCCGGTCGGCCCGGCGGCTCCGCTCGGCCCGGCAGCACCGACCGGTCCGACCGCTCGGCCGGCGGCCCGCCGCCCACCAGGGCGGGCGGACCTCTGCCCCTCGGTTCCCCGAACGGGACGCCGGTCCACCCCGGTCGCCCCGCCCCGGGTCGTCCGGGCCGGCCGGACGGATCCGACCGGTCCGCCGGCAGTCGCTCCGGCGGCGGCCCCCGCGATCCCCGCGACCCGGGCGGTCCGTCCGGGTCGTCCGGTCCCGGGGACCGTTCCCGTGATCCCGGCCGACGGTCCGAGGGCCCGGGCGGTCCCGGCCGCGGTGCGCGGGGCCCGGCCCGGCCCGAGCAGAACCGACCCGAGCAGAACCGACCCGAGCAGGGCCGGCGTGATGCCGCCCGACCCGACCAGGGACGACCCGACCAGGGACGACCGGACCAGGGACGACCGCAGCGCCGGCCCGTTCGTCCGCCCGGTCCCGGCGCCCCCGCCCAGCCCGGCGATCCCCGTTCCGGCGACCGCAGCACCGGCGCGTCCGCGCGCAGCGGCCCCGGCGCGCCCGCGGCACCACCCGCCGCCCCGCCAGGTCCGCCCGGCCGCGTCCCCGACCAGAGCCGGCGCTCCCCGACCGATCCCGGTCGCCCCCCGTCCGGCGCGGGCCGGCCCGGCCAGCAGGATCAGCCAGGCCGGTCCGGGCAGTCAGGGCAGTCCGGGCAGTCCGGGCGCCAAGGCCGACCGGCAGGGCAGGGGCAGCCCGACCGCCCGGGCACGCGGCGGCGGGAGGGCGCGGCCGCGCACCGCACCCGTGCCGCGATCGGCTCCGACGGGCGGCCGCCCGACCAGGCCGGACGGCGCCCCGGCACGCTGCCGCCCGGCGG
>NZ_JBHSQK010000086.1:18808-18969 GCF_042658055.1 Pseudonocardia lutea | reverse complement strand
CGTTCCCGGCGCCGCGCCCGGCCCCGCCGACGGCCCGCCCGGCCCCGCGCCCGCCGGATCCGACGGCGTCGCCCGCGTCCCGGCCGGCGTCGCGCAGCGGGCCACCCACGCCCCTCCCGTCCCGGTCCCGCCCGTTCCGGTCCCGCTCGGCCGTCTCGTCG
>NZ_JBHSQK010000086.1:18155-18742 GCF_042658055.1 Pseudonocardia lutea | reverse complement strand
CGTGCCGACGACGGCCGCCGGCCGGTCCTCCTCCTCGTCCCGGACCGGCGCGACCGGCGGCTGCGCGTGCAGCCCCGGGGTCGGGGCGGGAGCGGGTCGGCCCGCGGCCGCATCGAGCACGGCGGCGGAGAGGCGGTCGGTGCGGCCGGCCTCCGCCGCGGGATCCGGCAGCGGCGTGCGGGAGGCCGCGTCGGGCCCGGCGCGCAGCGCGTCGACCTGCTGTCGGAGGCCGTCGCGCTGCCGGACCCGCAGGTCCCGCTGGGCCGCGAGCGCGGCCGACCAGGCCGGGTCGCCGGCCGGGTCCTCGGCCAGCAGCTTCTCGATCGCGGCGAGCCGGGCCTCGGCGCGCTCCAGCTCGTCGGCGCTGCGCTCCAGCTCCCGGTAGCTCTCCAGCTGGGCCTGCAGCGTCGCCCGCTGCCGTTCGAGGAGCTGACGACGCTGCTGCAGCCGGCGCACCGCGGACGGCGGGGTGCCGATCCGGGCCGCCTCGCTGGCGTTCCACGCCTGCTCGGTCCGGGCGAGGAGGTCGAGCTGACGATTCACCCCGACCAGCACGAGCTCGGCACGGCTCGCCCACTGCTCCGTCG
>NZ_JBHSQK010000086.1:0-18104 GCF_042658055.1 Pseudonocardia lutea | reverse complement strand
CCCCCACGCCACGGTCAGCACGGACCCGCCGAGCAGCACGGCGGTGGCGCCGAGCACCGCGACCGCGCGACGGCGGCGGGCCGGGCCCCGCGCCCAGCGGGACCGGCCGTCGCGCGTGCCGGATGCGGGCCGCGGGCCGGTCCCCTCGCGCGGCGCGGGCACCGGCACGTCACGAGGAACTCCGGGCGCCGGCCCGGCCGACGGCTCGCGCAACCACGGCAACGTCTCCACGACGCGCGGGTCCCGGGCGGCGTGCGCGGCGGCCCGGCGCAACCGGCGCATCGCGGCCCGGTGCGCGGTCGAGCAGTACTTCCGCTGGGGGCGGCCGGCGACGGGCTCGATCGACGCGCCGCACCCGGGCAGGGCACAGACCACATCGGACCGCTCGTGACCTGCGACGTCCCCCACCACCCGGCACCTCCGGCTCCCGCGTGGCCGATCACCACAGGGTCGGGATGCTACGGCGCCGCCACCGCGCCACCGTCCTCATCGGAACGGGTCCGCTCACGGCCGGTCAGGGACCGCCCGCCGGGCTGCTCCGTTCCGCACGCCACCGACACCCGGTCGCCCCGAGTCGATCACGGTCGGCGACGCGGGGCCGCGGCCCGAACGTCCCGGACACACGGCACCGCCCGACCCGGTGAAAACCGGGCCGGGCGGTGTGAGCCTCGCGCGAAGGAGGGGGATCAGTAGGTCGGCTTGTCCGGCTCGACCTGCTTGACCCAGGCCAGCACCCCGCCGCCGACGTGCACGGCGTCGGCGAAACCCGCCTTGTGCAGCACGGCCAGGGCCTCCGCGGAGCGGGCGCCCGACTTGCAGTGCAGGACGATCGGCTTGTCCTGCGGCAGCTCGGACAGCGCCTCGCCCGACAGGATCCGGCCCTTCGGGACGAGCGTCGCGCCGGGGATGTTCACGATGTCCCACTCGTTCTGCTCGCGGACGTCGATGAGCGCGAAGTCCTTGCCCGCGTCCATCATCTCCTTGAGCTCGAGCGCGGTGATCGTGTTGCCCGCGGCGGCCTGCTGCGCGTCCTCGGACACGGTCCCGCAGAACGCCTCGTAGTCGATCAGCTCGGTGATCTTCGGCGTGTCGGGGTCCTTGCGGATCCTGACCTGGCGGTAGGTCATCTCGAGCGCGTCGTAGATGACCAGCCGGCCGAGGATCGGCTCACCGATCCCGGTGATCAGCTTGATCGCCTCGTTGACCATGATGGAGCCGATCGACGCGCACAGCACGCCCAGCACGCCACCCTCGGCGCAGGAGGGGACCATGCCGGGGGGCGGCGGCTCGGGGTAGAGGTCCCGGTAGTTCAGGCCCAGCCCGTTCGGCGCGTCCTCCCAGAACACCGAGGCCTGGCCCTCGAAGCGGAAGATCGAGCCCCAGACGTAGGGCTTGCCCGCGAGCACGGCCGCGTCGTTCACCAGGTAACGGGTGGCGAAGTTGTCCGTGCCGTCGAGGATCAGGTCGTAGTCCGCGAAGATGTCCAGCACGTTGGACGAGTCGAGCCGCGTCTGGTGCAGGCGCACCTCGACGTACGGGTTGACCTCCTTGACGGAGTCCCGCGCGGACTCGGCCTTCGGCCGCCCGACGTCGGACTGACCGTGGATGATCTGGCGCTGCAGGTTCGAGGAGTCGACCTCGTCGAACTCCACGATGCCCAGCGTGCCGACCCCGGCCGCGGCCAGGTACAGCAGCGCGGGCGACCCGAGCCCACCGGCGCCCACGACCAGCACCTTCGCGTTCTTCAACCGCTTCTGGCCGTCCATCCCGACGTCCGGGATGATCAGGTGGCGGCTGTACCGCTCCACCTCGTCCTTGGTCAGTTCGGCGGCCGGCTCCACGAGCGGCGGTAGCGCCATGTCCACAACTCCCTGCGCGTCTTCAGCGGTCCCTTGCGGCAACACCTTCGTCGCCGGACATGTTCCCATCCGCGAGCGAGTCCCAGAACGCGGCGACCGCGGCGGCGACCCGGTCCGGGGTCTCGATCTGCGCGATGTGCCCCACGCCCTCGAGCATGACCAGCCGTCCGTCCGGGAACGTGCGGGCGGTCCGTACGGCCAGCCGGGGGTGGACCAGGCGGTCCCGGTCGCCCCAGACGACCAGCGTCGGCACCGGCACGCGGGCGGCGGCGCGCCAGAGGCCGGGGCCCATCCAGCTGCGGAACATCCCGAACGCCGACCGGTCGATCGCCTGCCCCGCCCACGGCTGCCGGCCCCGGGCCGCGATCTCCTGCGCGGTCTCGTCCAGCCGCAGGTCCGTGGCCCGGGCGGGATCGCCGAAGCACAGCCGCATCGTCGCCTCGGCGCGCGCCCGCGGGGTCATGGCGGCCAGCTGCGCGCGGGCCCGGCTGCCCAGCCCGGGGATCCAGGCCAGGGCCATCCGCGGGTCGGACATCCGCCGGGGATCGGGCCGCCGGTCCGGCATCGCCGGCGAGACCAGGGTCAGCGTGCGCACCAGCTCCGGGCGCCGGGCCGCGACGAGCATCGCGACGACGCCGCCCAGCGAGTTCCCGAGCAGGTGCACCGGCCTGCCGCGGCCCGCCAGCCAGCACAGCAGCGCGTCCGCGTGCGCCGCGGGCGTGTAGTCGCAGGACGGCACGGGCTCGGTGTAGCCGAACCCCGGCAGGTCCACGGCGGTACCCGTGACCCGCGGCGCCAGCAGGCCGGCGATGTCGGTCCAGTTCGTGGCCGAGCCGGAGAGCCCGTGCACGTAGACGGCGTCGGGCCCCTCCCCGGGGGTCTCCCGCACGTGCAGCGTCACGCCGCCGGCCGTGACGTGCCGGCCCGGCCAGGCCGGCTGGCGCGCCGGCAGCGGCGGCAGCGCGGCGAGGTCGCCGGGGTCCCCCGTCGGCACGCGCACGGAGCCCCGGGCGAACCTCGGGTGAACGAGCGGCAGCGAGAGGGAGACCACCTCCCGAGGATGGCAAGAACGGCGCGCTCGCGGCCACTCCCGGACGGCGGTCGGCCCCGTCCGCCCGCCGTCGCGGCTGGTCAGTGCCGCCGCGACGAGTCCCACCACGGACCCCGGATCGCGCGGCCCATACCCCCCGTTGGTATGTTCGGCCGTGCCGGGCGGCAGGTCGGCGGAAGGAAGAGGACATGCTCACGGCGGTACGTCTCGGGGCCTACGTCGGGGTGCTCGGCGTGGTCTTCGGCGCCGCGTGGGGTGCCGGCGCGCTGAGCCGGCCCACCCTCGCCCCCCCTGCGCCCGCCGCGGTGGAGGCCCCGGCGGGGGTCCACGCCGGGATGGACCTCCACGCCGGGACGGACCCGGGCGCGCACAGCACCGGGGCCGAGGTCGACCGCCCCGGCACGGACGGGCTCACCGCCACCGCCGGCGGCTACACGCTGGTCCCGGCCACGACCGCGGTCGCCGCCGACCGGGCCACCGACCTCGCCTTCGCCGTCACCGGGCCCGACGGCGCGGCCGTCACCTCCTTCGCCCCGCGGGCGGACGGCTCGGAACTGCGCCTGCTCGTGGTCCGCCGGGACGGGGCCGGCCTGCAGGTCGCCCATCCCGAGCGGGCGGCGGACGGCACCTGGCGTGCTCCCCTGCGCCTGCCCACCCCCGGCACCTGGCGGATCCTCGCCGAGTTCACCCCCGCCGGCGGCACGCCCCTCGTGCTGGGCACGGACGTGTTCGCGCCCGGCGAGCACGTGCCGCTCGAGTTCCCGCCGGCGCGCGCCGCCCAGGTCGGCGGCTACCAGGTCCGCCTCGACGGCGACCTGCGCGCGGGCGCAGAGTCCGCGATCTTCGCGACGGTGAGCCTCGACGGGCGGGCCGTCACCGACCTCGAACCGGAGCGCGGCACGTTCGGGGACATCGTCGCGCTGCGCGCCGGCGACCTGGCGTACACGCCCGTCACCGCGCAGACGCGCGCGGAGCCGCAGGACCGGTCCGGCCCCGGCATCGCCTTCACCACCACCGTGCCGACGGAGGGCACCTACCGCCTCTTCCTCCGGTTCCGGCACGCGGGCGAGATCCACACGGTGGACTTCACCGTCCCGACCACCGGCGCCGCCACCACGACCGGAGGTGTCCGATGAGCGCCCCGACCACCCCCGAGGCCGGCTCCGGGCTGCGCATCGAGCTCGCGATCGGCGGCATGACCTGCGCGTCCTGCGCCAACCGGGTCGAGCGCAAGCTCAACAAGCTGGCCGGGGTCACGGCCTCGGTGAACTACGCGACCGAGAAGGCCACGGTCACCTACGCCGAGGACGTCACCCCCGAGGAGCTGGTCGCGACCGTCGAGGCCGCCGGGTACACCGCCGAGCTCCCCGCCCCGCCGGCCGCCGAGGCCGAGCGCGAGGACCCCGCCGCACGGCACGCCCGGGACCTGCGGGACCGGCTGATCGTCAGCGCGGTGCTGGCCGTCCCCGTGATCGTGCTCGCGATGGTGCCGGGCCTGCAGTTCACCTACTGGCAGTGGATCTCCCTGACGCTGGCCGCACCCGTCGTCGCCTGGGGGGCGCTGCCCTTCCACCGGGCGACCTGGACCAACCTGCGGCACGGCGCCGCGACCATGGACACGCTCGTCTCGCTGGGCACCCTCGCCGCGCTGGCCTGGTCGCTGTACGCGCTGCTGTGGGGCGGGGCGGGCGTGCCGGGCATGCGGCACCCCTTCGAGCTCACCGTCACCCGCGGCGGCGGCGCGGACGCGATCTACCTGGAGGTCGCCGCCGGGGTCACCGTGTTCATCCTGGCCGGCCGGTACTTCGAGGCGCGCTCCAAGCGCACCGCCGGGGCCGCGCTGCGCGCCCTGCTCGAGCTCGGCGCGCGCGAGGTGTCGGTGCTCCGCGCCGGTTCCGAGGTCCGCGTCCCGGTCGAGCAGCTGACGGTCGGCGACCGGTTCGTGGTCCGGCCCGGCGAGAAGGTGGCCACGGACGGCGAGGTCGAGGAGGGGACCTCGGCCGTCGACGTCTCGATGATCACCGGCGAGTCCGTGCCGGCCGAGGTCTCCCCCGGCTCCGCGGTGGTCGGCGGGTGCGTGAACTCCGGCGGGCGGCTGGTCGTGCGGGCCACCCGGGTCGGCGGGGACACCCAGCTCGCACGGATGGCGGCGCTCGTCGAGGAGGCGCAGAACGGCAAGGCCGCGGTGCAGCGGCTGGCCGACCGGATCGCCGGGGTGTTCGTGCCGGTCGTGATCGCGCTGGCCGTCGGCACGCTCGGATTCTGGCTCGGCAGCGGCGCCGGCGCGGCCCCCGCGTTCACCGCCGCCGTCGCCGTGCTGATCATCGCGTGCCCGTGCGCGCTGGGCCTCGCCACGCCCACCGCACTGCTGGTCGGGACCGGCCGCGGCGCCCAGCTCGGCGTGCTCCTCAAGGGCCCCGAGGTGCTCGAGTCCACCCGCCGGGTCGACACGGTCGTCCTGGACAAGACCGGCACGCTGACCAGCGGGCGGATGCGCCTGCTCGAGGTGCACGCCGCCGCCCGGGAGTCCGGGGACCAGGTGCTGCGGCTGGCCGCGGCGGTCGAGGACGGCTCCGAGCACCCGGTCGCGCGGGCGGTCGCGGCGGCGGGGCGGGAGCGGTTCGGCGCCCTGCCCGGCGTGTCGGACTTCGAGAACCGGCCCGGGCTCGGCGTGCAGGGCGTGGTCGCCGAGCTCGCGCAGCTCCCCGGCCTGCCGGAGCCGGTCCGTGCCCTCACCGGCGCCGCCCCGGTCACCCCGGCGGGCGGCACCGGCCGGGTCGTGGCGCACGCCGTCGTGGTCGGACGGCCCGCGCTGCTCGCCGAGTACGGCATCGCGCTGACCGAGGAGCTGACCGAGGCGCGCGAGCGGGCGGAGGCGGCCGGCCGGACCGCGGTGTGCGTGGGCTGGGACGGCCGGGCCCGCGGCGTGCTCGTCGTGGCCGACACGCTGCGGCCGACCAGCGCCGAGGCCGTCCGGCGGCTGCGCGACCTCGGGCTCGCCCCGATCCTGCTCACCGGCGACAACGAGGCCGCGGCCCGTGCCGTCGCCGCGGAGGCGGGCATCGACCCGGCGGACGTGCTCGCCGACGTGCTGCCCGAGGACAAGGTCGCGGCGGTGCGCCGGCTGCAGGCCGAGGGCCGCACGGTCGCGATGGTCGGCGACGGCGTGAACGACGCCGCCGCCCTCGCCACCGCCGACCTGGGGCTGGCCCTGGGCACCGGGACCGACGTGGCGATCGAGGCGAGCGACCTCACGCTGGTGCGCGGCGACCTGCTCGCCGCGGTCGACGCGATCCGGCTGGCCCGGCGCACGCTGGGCACCATCCGCGGCAACCTGTTCTGGGCGTTCGCGTACAACGTCGCGGCCCTGCCGCTGGCCGCGCTGGGCCTGCTGAACCCGATGATCGCGGGCGCGGCGATGGCCTGCAGCTCGGTGTTCGTGGTCGCGAACAGCCTGCGGCTGCGCGGTTTCCGCAGCGTCGTCCCCGGGCACGCCGCCTCCGAAGTCGCCGACCGGCGGTGAGGGCGTACACGCCGTCGCCCGTTCCATGCCACGTTCGTGGCTACCCGCGGGTAAGGTGACCCGGCACGACAGCGGTACCGAAGGGGAGCACGATGAGCGAGGCGGCAACGGCGACGTCCGGCCCGACCCGGATGCCCGCGCGCGGCACCCGGCTCTCGCGGAGCGCCCGGCGGGCCCAGCTCCTGGTGGCCGCGCGGGACGTGTTCGCCGCGCAGGGCTACCACGCCGCGGCGATGGACGACATCGCCGAGAAGGCCGGGGTCAGCAAACCGGTCCTCTACCAGCACTTCCCGGGCAAGCTCGAGCTGTACCGGGCGCTGCTCACGACCTACGCCGACGAGCTGGTCAACCGGGTGCGCGAGGCGATCGACCACACCCAGGAGAACCGCGAGCGGGTCCACGCGGCGGTCGCGGCGTACTTCGACTTCGTGGCGGGTGAGGGGCATGCCTACCGGCTGGTGTTCGAGTCGGACCTGCGCGGCGAGCCCGAGGCCGCGGCGCTGGTCGACGGCGCCCTGACCAGCTGCATCGACGCCGTCGCGGCGGTGGTGACCGAGGACGCGGGCCTCGACGGCGAGCGCGCCCGGCTGCTGGCCGTCGGTCTCGTCGGGCTGAGTCAGGTCACCGCGCAGTACTGGCTGGACTCCGAGCAGACGATCCCGCGGGACGAGGCGGTCGCGCTGATGTCCGCGCTGGCGTGGAAGGGACTGGCGGGCTTCCCGCTGGTCCACGAGCAGAACGCCCAGTAGGCCCGGTCGGGGCCGGCCGCCCGGGAGCCCGGGGCGGCCGGGTGGCCGCGGCGCCGGCGGGGGCACGCCGGCACCGCGACGATCAGGGGGTCACGCCGCGCGCGTCCCTGCCGCCGTGCGGGACAGGGCGGCGATCCGCCCGGCCACGCCCGCGACGCGCTCGACGGGCAGCATGTGCCCGGCGTCGGGGAACACGGTGAGCTGGGCCGCGGGCAGGCCCTCGCGGATGCGGCGGGCGTAGCGGGGCGGGGTGAGCCGGTCCCGCGTGCCGACCATGACGTGGACCGGCACCTCCGAGTACAGCGCGAGGGCGGCGTCGCGCTCGTGCGCCTCGAGGGTGGGCCGGAAGCCGGAGACCGTCAACGGCCGGCACTCGGACACCGACGCGGTGGTGATCCGCAGCGCCTGCCGGCCGGCGTCGGGCCCGAGCAACAGCCAGCGCATCGCCGGGGAGAGCAGCCTCGGGTGCCGGCTCAGCGCCCGCCGGGTGGACCAGCCCTTCGAGGCGTACAGCTTCTTCTCCGCCGCGCGCACCAGCTCGAACGCCGGCGACGGCAGCCCGAAGGTCTGCCCGCCGAGCCCGCCGCTCGCCGTGGCGACCAGCGCGAGGCCCGCCACCCGCTCCCGCACCAGGTCGGGATGCCGGTCGGCGAGGGCCATCGTGGTCATCCCGCCCATCGAGTGCCCGGCGAGCACCAGCGGGCCCCGCGGCGCGACCTGCCCGATCAGCGCGGCCAGGTCGTCCGCCAGCTGGTCGAGGGTCATCGTCGCCGGGTCGACGGCGCCCGAGCGGCCGTGGCCGCGGTGGTCGTAGCGGACCACGCGGACGTCGCCGACCGCGAGCGACTCCGCGACCGGCGCCCAGCAGCGCTCGTCGAGGGTCCAGCCGTGCGCGAGCACCACCGTCACCGGGGCGTCGGGCCGGCCGGACTCCACGACGTGCAGCGGGGTACCGTCCGCGGCCTCCACGGTCGTCATACGAGGTGCGCCTTCTTCCACAGCAGCTCGGTCGGGCCGCCGATCAGGCCCTGGTCCCGCAGGAACTCCACGCACTTACCCGCCGACCAGCGCAGCGACTCCCGCCAGTGCGGGTTGGCCAGCGCGGCCGTGCGGCCGACCTCCGGGTCGATGCCGACGGACGCGTACACCTGCGGGTGGACCAGGTTCCGCGCGACGACGAACGCGATGCGGGCCAGCAGGTAGCGGCCGAGCTCGCGCTGCGCCCGGGTGGTCCTCGGCATGATCCGCTGCAGCTCCTCGCGGGCGTAGCGGACGTGCCTGGCCTCCTCGGTCACGTGGATCCTGTTGACCATGCGGGTCAGCGGCTGCACCGTCTCGTCGCGCATCGACTCGCGCTGGAAGCGGTCGAGGATCTCCTCGACGAACAGGGTGCCGCCGAACATCGCCGGGCCGTGGCCGACGGTCTTGAACAGGCGGCCGAGGTTGTGGGTGAGGCCCGACGGCGCGTAGTCCGGCACGCCGTAGCGCTCGGTCATCTTCGCGAACATGATCGAGTGCCGGCACTCGTCGGCGATCTCGGTGAGCGCGTACTGGATGTGCGCGCGGCGCGGGTCGCGGTCGTAGGCGTAGCGCAGCAGCATCTGCATCAGGATGATCTCGAACCACAGCCCGATGCGGGCGACGCTGCACACCTCGTGGATCGTCAGCGTGCGGCGCTGCTCCTCGCTCAGCCCCTCCCACAGCCCGGTGCCGTAGAGGCTGCACCGGTGCGGCGGGATCCCCCACAGGCCGTCGACGAGCGGGGCCTCCCAGTCGATGTCCAGGTGCGGCTCATAGGACTTCTCGACCGACGACTTCAGCAGCCGCTCGGCCGTGGCCTCGCGGTCCTGCACGGGCCTGCGCACGGCCGGGGCGGTCATGACGCGCTCCTCTCGGGGGTGCGGGCGGTGGTCACGGCGGGCACGGTCCGGCCGGTCAAGCGGCGGACCAGACCGGCGGCGACCGGCGACGAGTCGAAGCGTCCGGCCGCGGCCTGCTGCCGCACGCGCCGCACGACGCCGCGGCCCAGCAGGCCGGGGGCGTGCCGGGCGACCCACAGCTCCGCCTGGCCTGCGAGGGTGCCGGCGGTGTCGCGCGGGGGCCGGGGCGCGGCGAGCGCGCCGACGACCGTGCCCACGATGTCCTCGACCTCCTCGCGGCGCACCTGGCCCTCCAGCGAGAGCCCGACCTCCCGTCCCGCCTCGTGGATCGGGGTGCGCACGTAGCCGGGGTACACGGTCGTGACGTGCAGGCCCGTGCCGTCGACGGCGGTGCCGTACTCCAGGCGCAGGGCGTCCGCGTAGGCGGACATCCCGCGCTTGGCGACGCTGTAGGCGGACAGGAACGGCAGGGTGACGTAGGCGAGCTCGCTGGCCACGAACACCACCCGCCCCTTGCCCGGCCCGTCGAGCAGCGCGGGCAACGCCGCGCTGGTGACCCGCCAGGCGCCGAGCAGGTTCGTGTCGAGGACCCTCAGCGCGTCGGGCTCGAGGGGGCCGCCGGCGTCGTTCGGGATGCCGATGCCCGCGTAGTGGACGACGGCGTCGAGCCCGCCGAGGATCCGGACCGCCTCCGCCACGGTCCGCTCCACGGCCTGCGGGTCGGTGATGTCGCAGCCGAGGACGCCGTCCCCCGCCGCACGATCGAGACCGACCACCCGCGCGCCCTGCTCGCGCAGCCGCGCGACCGTGGGGGCGCCGAACCCGCCCGCGGCCCCGGTGACCAGCACCCGTGTCCCCGCCGGGACCGTGCCCCGGGTCCTCCTGAGCGACACCCGCCCGCTCCTCTCCGTCGAGACGCTTGCTGTTACCGGCGGTAACTGTTACCACTGGTAACGTGCCGCAGAACGACGGACCTGTCAAGAGGAACGCCCGCGACCGCCGCGCCGAACGCCGCGCGGCGATGGTGGAGGCGGCCATGGCGGCCGTCCGGGAGCACGGCGCCGCCGTGTCCGTGGCCGAGATGGCGGCGAGCGCCGGGATCACCAAGCCCGTGCTGTACCGGTACTTCGACGACCGCGCCGACCTGCAGCGGGCCGTCGGCCTGCGCGCGGCCGAGTGGCTGATGGAACGGATGGCACCGGCGCTGGCCGCGGACACCGGCCCGCAGAACCAGATCGCCGCGGTCATCGACGCGTTCCTCGCCGGGATCGAGGAGGAGCCCGAGCTCTGGCGGTTCGTGGTGCACAACCCGGCCGAGCGCCAGCCCGGCACCGAGATCATCGAGGACGTCCGCGAGCAGATCGCGCGGCTGCTGGCCCAGCTCATCGGGGCGAGGCTGCGCACGGCCGGGCGCGACTCCGGGGCGGCGGAGGCCTGGGCGCACGGGCTGGTCGGCATGGTGCAGAGCGCCGGCGACTGGTGGCTCGAGCGCCGGACGATGAGCCGCGAGGACCTGACCCGCTATCTCACCGCGCTGATCTGGGACGGCGCCGCCGGCATCCTCGGCGACGCGCCCGGTGAGCCGCGCGAGGCCGTCGCCCCCGTGCTGCACATGGTTCCGCAGGAGGCCGGCGATGGCGCCTGAGCAGGTGCTCACCCCCGAGACGCACGACCCGCAGGAGCACGACGACGAGGGCTACACCGGACCGGCGACGCTGACCCTCGACGGCACCTCGGTCGAGGCCCGGGTCCGGCTCCTCGCGCGCACCGAGCCGCACGACGGCCGGGTGCACTGGTTCGGCCGCGTCGACCGGAACGCCGAGCTCTCGGCGCTGCTGGGCGGCAAGGCCGCGGACGTGCGCGTCGTCACGCCCTCCGGGCAGGCGCAGGGCCGGATCGGCGACGTCGACCTCTGGGAGCGCTACCGGCTCACCGGCGTCGGCACCCCGCCCTTCCCGCTCGACGAGCCGCCCGCCCCCGACCCGGACTGACCGCGCGCACCGGCGCGAACCGGGCCGAAAGGCACGAACGGCACCCCTGCGCCGGAGCGCGGGGTGCCGTTCGGACGGGTGCGTACGGCGTCAGGCGCCGAAGCCGACCCGGGTCGCCGAGGACGGCGCGATCTCGACGTAGGAGATCCGGGCGGAGGGGACCACGTACTTGCGCCCCTTGTCGTCGACGAGCGTGAGCGTGCCGTCGCCGGACTTGAGCGCCTCGCCGACGAGCTTCTCGACCTCGTCCGACGTCTGGTCGCTGGACACCACGAGCTCCCGCGGGCTCTCCGCGATGCCGATCTTGACCTCCACCGGGGACCTCCAGGTGACGTACGGGTGGATGAACCTTGTCGTGCCTACCCGGCGGGGGCCCGACTCACGCGGGGACCTCACCGGCGCGGCCCAGGCTAGTCGAGCGGCGGGCACCGCCTCGGCCGAGTCCGCCAGGGGCGAACGGCGGTCAGGAGAGCCCGAGGGCCGACATCCGCCTGCCGTGGTTGGTCTGCAGCCGTTTGATCAGCGCGCCGATGCCCGCGATGTCGCCGGACCCGCGCACGATGAAGTCCGCCAGCTCGTCCCGCTCGGCCACGATGTGCTGGGCCTGGGTCACCGCCTCGCCGAGCAGCCGCCGGCCCCACAGCGCCAGCCGGTCCCGGACCTGCCGGTTCGCCGCGCAGGCCGCGTGCACCTCGCGCTCGGCGAAGGCGCTGTGCCCGGTGTCCGCGAGCACCGTGCGGACCAGCTCGGAGGTCGACCCGTCGACCCAGCCGGCGACCTCGCGGTAGAAGTCCGCGGCCAGCCCGTCGCCCACGTAGGCCTTGACCAGCGACTCCAGCCAGGTCCGCGGGCGGGTGGTGGCGTGGTAGGTGTCGACCCCCGCGACGAACGGCGCCATGGCTTCCTCGACGGCCACGCCGAGCCCGCGCAGGTGGTCCTCGAGCAGCCGGAAGTGGCCCATCTCGGCGGCGGCCATCGCCGACAACGCGGCGCGCCCGGTCAGCGTGGGCGCGGTACGGGCGTCCTCGGCGAGCCGGTCGAAGGCGGACAGCTCGCCGTAGGCCAGCGCGCCCAGGAGGTCGATGACCGCCACGCGCGAGGCGCCGTCGAGACGCGTCCGAGCAGGGCCGTCACCGGCGGTGCCACCGGTTCCGACCGTGCTGCCCGTGTCGTCCGCGGCGTCGGTCGTCATGGTCGTCGAGCCTAGCCGTCCGGACGGGCCTTCCGCCCGTCGGCGGTGCACATCACCCCGGCGTGACGGCGCCGACGCTGACCGCGGCGCCGTGCCCGGGGTATGATGCACGTGCGCGCAGCAGATCGACCCGCGTCCACACGCGGTCGATGCGCAGCGCGGACCGACTGCGACACCCGCCGGGTAACGGGTCGGCGCCACCGGGCGCCCGACTCACCGGCGCGCAACGACCTGGTGCGTACAGCGCCTCGACGGCTCTCCCCTGCGGCTCCCCGAGCGCAGGGTCGACGAGCCGGTGCAGGGCTCCTGTACGCGGAGAGAGGCGATTTCACTGTCCGTCCAGAACGAGACCCCCGAGAGCACCGAACCGAACCCCGCGCCGGCGGCGGCCGAGACGGTCGACGCCGACGCCACCGAGCAGGCGCACCCGCTGCAGGCGGGCGCCCCGGTCAAGCCCGAGGCCCCCACCTTCGCCGAGCTGGGCGTCCGCCCCGAGATCGTGCGGGCGCTCGCCGAGGCCGGCATCGAGCGCACCTTCGCCATCCAGGAGCTCACCCTCCCGCTGGCGCTCGCCGGTGAGGACGTGATCGGCCAGGCCCGCACCGGCATGGGCAAGACGCTGGGCTTCGGCGTCCCCCTGCTGCAGCGCGTCACGCCCCCGTCCGAGCAGCCCGCCGCCACCGCCGAGGGCGAGGCCGCCGACCGGGAGAAGGACGTCCCGCAGGCCCTCGTCGTCGTCCCGACCCGCGAGCTGTGCGTCCAGGTCGCCCAGGACCTGGCCGACGCGGGCAAGCACCTCGGCATCCGGGTGACCGCCATCTACGGCGGGCGGGCCTACGAGCCGCAGCTCGCCGCCCTCCGCAAGGGCGTCGACGTCGTGGTGGGCACCCCGGGCCGGCTGCTCGACCTCGCCGAGCAGCGCCATCTCGTGCTCGGCCGGGTCAAGGCCCTGGTCCTCGACGAGGCCGACGAGATGCTCGACCTGGGCTTCCTGCCCGACGTCGAGCGGATCATGCGGATGCTGCCCGACGAGCGGCACACGATGCTCTTCTCGGCCACCATGCCGGGCCCGATCATCCAGCTCTCGCGCACCTTCCTCACCCGTCCCACGCACATCCGCGCGGAGGAGGCGGACCAGGGCTCGGTCCACGAGCGCACGAAGCAGTTCGTCTACCGCGCGCACGCGATGGACAAGGTCGAGCTGGTCACCCGGGTGCTGCAGGCCCGCGACCGCGGCCTCACCATGATCTTCGCCCGGACCAAGCGCACCGTGCAGCGCGTCGCCGACGACCTGGCCGAGCGCGGGTTCGCCGCCGCGGCCGTGCACGGCGACCTGGGTCAGGGCGCCCGGGAGCAGGCACTGCGCGCGTTCCGCTCCGGCAAGGTCGACGTGCTCGTCGCCACGGACGTCGCGGCCCGCGGCATCGACGTCACCGACGTCACGCACGTCATCAACTACCAGTGCCCCGAGGACACCAAGACCTACGTCCACCGGATCGGCCGCACCGGCCGCGCCGGCAAGGAGGGCGTGGCGGTCACCCTCGTCGACTGGGACGAGATCCCGCGCTGGAAGCTCGTCTCCGAGGAGCTGGGCCTGGGGATCGACGAGCCGGTCGAGACCTACTCCACGTCGGACCACCTGTACACCGACCTCGACGTCCCCACGGACGTGAGCGGCCGGCTCCCGCTGAGCAAGCGCACCCGCGCGGGGCTCGACGCGGAGTACGTCGACACCGAGGGCGACCAGGGCGGCCGCAAGCGCAAGGTCCGCGAGGAGCGGTCGAAGCCGCGGCGCGAGCGCCAGCGCACCCGGCGCCGCAACGGCGTGCCGGTCGCGGGTCCCGCCGGGGCCCGTCCGGCCGGCGAGGACACCGAGCCCGCCGACTCGCCCGCCGAGGTCGGCGAGGCGGCCGGCTCGGGCACGGAGGGCGAGGGGCAGGCCACGCCGCGCCGCCGCCGCCGTCGCGGGGGCCGGCGCCGTACCGGTGGCGAGGGCGGCACCGCCACGGCCACCGAGGCCGGCGCCGGGCGCGCCGAGCCGGACGCCGCGGCCAGCTGAACCGCCGGTAGGTTCGGCCGGGTGCTGCGCACCCGACGAGACGTTCCGGTACGCCGCCGTCGCGGGGATCTCGCGGCGGCGGCGTTCCTCGTTCTGGTGCTGGTCGTGGTCGCCGTCGTCTACGGCACGCACAGCCCGGCCGCCAAGACCGAGTCCGTCCCGGCCGCCACCCCCGGTACCGCCCCCGCGGCGGCCACCGCCGTGCCCGCCGGGTTCGCCGGAGCCTGGCGCGCCCCGAGCGCGGCCGCGCCGGTGCCCGTCGTCGCCGGACCGGGCGTCGTGACGGCCGACGGCAGCACGGTCGTCGGGCGGGAGGCCACCACCGGGGCGGAGCGCTGGCGGTACTCCCGCGACCGCCCGCTGTGCACCGTCGCCGAGGGCTTCGGCCGGGCGCTCGCCCTCTACGGGAGCGGCGACGGCGAGTGGTGCAGCGAGCTCACCGCGCTCGACGCCGACCTCGGCACCCGCGGCCCGGCCGCGAACCTCGACGTCCGGCCCGGCGCGCGGCTGCTCGCCTCCGGCAGCGTCGTGTCCGCCAACAGCCGGGACTATCTCGAGACCCTGCGGTCGGACCTGGTGACGACCGCGCAGTACGGCGCCGTCGTCGCGCCCGCCCAGCCCGGCCGACAGCCCCGGCCGGGCTGCAGCTACACGTCGCTGGCCCTGGGCGGCGGGCGGCTCGGCGTGATCGAGAACTGCGCCGCCGACACCGGGGACCGGCTCACCGTGCTGCGCCCGGACGGCTCCGGGGACGCCGACACCCCGAACGTCGAGTTCTCCACCCAGCTCTCCGCCCGCGGCGTGCAGCTGCTGGCCGTGTCCGTCGATCGGGAGGCGGTGCTGCTGCCCGGGCCGCCGGAGCTGCAGATCCTCGACCGCAGCGGCAACCAGGTGGGGCTGATCGGGCTGGACGTGCCGGAGTCGGAGATCGCCCCGCCGGCCGACGGCATCGGCGCCACCGCGACCGACACCGCCCGCACCTACTGGTGGAGCGGCTCGCGCACGATCGCGCTGGACCGGACCGGCCTCGCGCCCGTCTGGACGCTGCGCGGCACCCTCGGCCCCGGCACCGCCTACGCGGGCAGCTGGCTGGTCCCCGTCGCGGCGGGGATCGCCGTCGTCGATCCGCTGCGCGGCGCCGTCGAGCGGACGATCCCGGTGGACCGCGGCGGGTACACCGGGAAGGTCCTGCTCGCCACGCAGGGCGGGATGCTCTACGAGCAGCGCGGGAGCGAGCTCGTGGCGCTGCGTCCCGGGTAGCCGCGGCCCGTCAGAACTCCTCGTACGTCTCGGGGTCCTGGTCCCAGATCCGGCCGCGCTCGAGCCCGGACAGGGCCGCCACCTCGTCGTCGGTGAGCTCGAAGCCGAACAGGTCGATGTTGGTGCGCTGCCGCTCCGGGTCCGCGGACTTCGGGATCGGCACCGCGCCGAGCTGCACGTGCCAGCGCAGGACCGCCTGCGCGGGGGTGACGCCGTGGGCCTCGGCGACGCGCACGACGGCCGGCTCGGCCAGCAGCTCGCCCCGCCCCAGCGGGCTCCAGCTCTCGGTGACGATCCCCAGCTCGGCGTGCACCTCGCGCAGCGCCGCCTGCGGGAAGTAGGGGTGCATCTCGACCTGGTTCAGCGCCGGCACCACCCCGGTCTCGTCGACCAGCCGGCGCAGGTGGGCCTCGGTGAAGTTCGAGACGCCGATCGAGCGGACGAGCCCCTCCTCGCGCAGCCGGATCATCGCCCTCCAGCTGTCCACGTACTTGTCCAGGCGCGGCAGCGGCCAGTGGACGAGGTAGAGGTCGACGTGGTCCAGGCCGAGGTTCGCCAGGGACTCCTGGAAGCCCTTCAGCGTCTCGTCGTAGCCGTGGTGGCGGCCGGCGAGCTTGGTCGCGACGAGGATCTCCTCGCGCGGCAGGTCGTACTCGCGGACGGCGCGCCCGACCCCCTGCTCGTTCCCGTACCGCAGCGCGGTGTCGAGGAGCCGGTAGCCGGCGTCGAGGGCGGAGATCGTGGTGGTCCGGGAGTCGTCGCCGGCGTGCGGGTAGGTGCCGAAGCCGACGGCCGGGATCGCGCGACCGTCGGCCATCGCGAGCGAGGGGATCGTCATGGGTACGACAGTATGTCAGGACAAAGTTCGTCGCGAGACCCTGCGCGTCGTCAAGACTGACGATGCCTGCACGGTGGGCGAAACGGAGTAGTCCGAAGGCCCGATGAGGGCAACGTGACCACCTCGTTCCCGCACTCCCCCGCCAGCTCCGGCCGCCACGCCGCCGGCGCCACCGCCCGTCCGACCGCCTCGACGGGTGCCTGGGTCACCGGCCGGCACGCCCGGTCGACCGCCCCGGCGCGGCGCGCCGCCACCACTGCCCCGAACGCCGCCGCTGGCACCACTGCCACCGCAGCCACCGCTGCCGCTGCTCCCGCAGCCACCGCTGCCGCAGCTCCGGCTGCCCCGGCCGGCACCACGACCACCGCTGCTCCCGCTGCTCCCGCTGCCCCCGCTGCCCCCGCTGCCCCCGCTGCCACGGCTGCCACGGCTGCCACGGCTGCCACGGCTGCCACGGCGGCCACGGCTGCCACGGCTGGCAGCGCTGCCCCCGCCCGGCCCGGCACGTCGGCCCACCACGCGGACACGCCGCTCCTTGCAGCCGCCCGCGCCGCGGTCCCTGCGCCCCGCGTGGAGACGGCTGGGGCCGCACCTCGGCCGACGGGCCCGGCGCCCGGCGCGGCGACGACCGGGCCAGCGCTCGCCCCGCTCACCGTCCCGGCGCCCGGCGCCGGGATTCCTGGGCCCGCCCCCCGACTCACCGTCCCGGCGAGCGGCGTGGAGATGCCGCACCCCGCGCTCGCGCGGCCCGGCGCGCCACCGCGCTCGCGTACGCCGTACCCGGCCCGGCCCGCGGTGCCGGCGCCGCACCCCAGCGGCCGGTACCCCGTGCCGGCGCAGGCACGGCAGTCCCTCGCCCCGGGCACCCCGCCGATGCCGACGCCTTCTTCCGAGCAGCCGAGGACGCCGTTCGTCCCGGCACCGATGTCGGCCCCGGTACCCGCGTCCTCGCCGGTTCCGCGCACCGGCATGCCCGCGTTCATGCCGTCGATGCCCGCGATGCCCGTTCCGGCGCCCGTCGCGGCCCCCGCTCGGAAGGCCCGCAACGGCCTCGGCCTCGCCGCCGTGATCCTCGGCCCGATCGCGATCCTGTTCGGGCTGATCCCGCTCACCGGGATCGTCGCGGTCGGCGTCGGGATCGTGGGGCTGGCCCTCGGGCTCGCCGGGGTCGGCCGGCTCCGCAGGCGCCGCGCGACCAACAAGATCGGCACCACGCTCGGTGTGGTGCTGTCCGCGATCGGCCTCGCGCTGGGGATCTACGGCCTCGTGGTGATGTTCCAGGCAACGAACCAGCTGGTCGAGGACCTGAACAGCATCCCCGCCCCGCCCTCGATCTCGGCCCCCGCCAACTGAGCCATCGCCCCTGCGCCACACCGGGCCACAGGTGGTCACGCACGACGGCCCGGTGACCCGATGCGCCCCGCGCGGCCCCTCCCGCGCGGGGCGCTCGCGTGTCGGCGTCGCGCACCCGCCCCGCCGCTCCGCACAACGGGACGCTGCACACCCCCAGGCGCGGCACCTCCGACGGGCTGCCGCACATCCGTCGGGCCGCCGCACACCCCCCGGGTCGCCGCACACCCGTCGGCCGCGGCACCTTCGACGGGCTGCCGCACATCCGTCGGGCCGCCGCACACCTGGCGGGCCGCCGCACACCCGCCAGGCCGCACATCCGCCGGGCTGCCGCGCATCCATCGGGCCGCCG
>NZ_JBHSQK010000085.1:0-31939 GCF_042658055.1 Pseudonocardia lutea | reverse complement strand
CGTCGCCACGGGGTCCAGATTCAGCCGCCGTTGACAACACCCCGGTGGGGCGCGTCGCACACCTGGTTGGTGCGTCGCACACCCCGTCGGCGGGGTGTGGGACGTCCGAGCGGGTGTGCCGGCCATTCCTCTCGCTGCGCGCTCCCCGCTCGCGACCTGCCGCGCGTCCCTCGGGGCGCTCCCCGCTCGCGACCGGTCGAGCATCTTCCGGTGCGCTCCTCGCTCGCGACCGGGTGGTGGAGCCGCAGCCGGCGCCGGGGGCACGGGGGAGGCGTGAGGGGGCGGTCGATCATGCTGCGTGCCGGCCCACACCCGCTCGCGCGTCGTACAGGCCGTCGACGAGGTGTGGGACGGGAGGCCCGGGTGTGCGACCGGGCCGGAACGGGTGTGCGAGGTCGGGCGGGGTGTGCGAGGTCGGGCGGGGTGTGCCAGGTCGGGCCGGGTGTGTCAGGTCGGGCCGGGTGTGCCAGGTCGGGCGGGGTGTGCGAGCGCCCGGCCCGGACCCGTGCACTCCCGCCCGTGCACTCCCGCCCGTGCACTCCCGCCCGTGCGGGTCCCGCCCGACTCCCACCCGACTCCCGCCCGTGCGGGTCCCGCCCGTGCGGCTCCTGCCTGCGCGGCTCCTGCCCGTGCGACTCCCGTGCGGCTCCCGCCCCTGCGACTCCGCCCGCCCGACTCCGCCCGGCCCGCGCCCCGCCGCCCCAGCCGTCTCCCCGCTGCCGCGGCCGGACGGGGTCGATCCGGGTCGGCGGCGGGACCGCGCGTCTGAGAAGGTGGCCCCTCGTGAGCATCTCGCTGGAGCAGGCCCGCACCATCGTCGACGCCGCCCTCGCGCACGGCACCGAGCAGGGCTTCAAGCCGCTAACCGTCGCCGTCCTCGACCCGGGCGGCGCGATCGTCGCCCTCGCCCGCCAGGACGGTTCGGGTTACCTGCGGCCCGATCTCGCCGTCGCCAAGGCCAACGGCGTGCTGGCGCTGGGGATGACCAACCGCGCCATCGCCGCCCGCGCCGCCGACTCGCCCGAGTTCTTCACCTCGGTCGCGAACCTCGCCGGCGGCCGGATCTTCTCGGTCCCGGGCGGGGTGTTCGTCCGCGACGCCGAGGGGACCCTGCTCGGGGCGGTGGGTGTGACCGGCGACCTCTCGCTCAACGACGAGGCCGCCGCCGTCGCGGGGATCGAGGCCGCCGGCCTCGTCGCCGTCACCGGCGCGGAGTGACGGCCGGGCACGCTCCGCGACCCGCCGATCCCGCCGCCCGGGCGACGTCGGTCGGTCTCGCGTTCGCCGTCGTCTCGGCCGTGTCGTTCGGGCTCTCCGGCCCGTTCGCGAAGGCGCTGATCGACGCCGGATGGTCCTCCGCCGGGGCGGCGTTCGTCCGGATCGGCGGGTCGGCCGTCGTGGTGCTGGTGCTGCTCGCGGTGACCCGGCCGGGCGTGCTGGGGGCGCTCCGGGCCGACGCCCCGGCGCTGCTGCTCTACGGGCTGCTGGCGATGGCCGGCGTGCAGGTCGCGTTCTTCAACGCCGTCCGGTACATGCCGGTCAGCATCGCGCTGCTGCTGGAGTACCTCGGCCCGGTGCTGGTCATCGCCTGGGTGTGGGTGGTGCGCCGGCAGCCGCCGAGCCGGCGCACACTGGCGGGGGCGGCCGTCGCGATCACCGGGCTGCTGCTGGTCGTGCAGATCTGGTCGGGCACCGCGGTGCCCCCGGCCGGTTTGGCATGGGGGCTGGCGGCGGCGGTGTGCCAGGCGAGCTACTTCCTGCTCGCGGACCGCGCGGGTGCCACGACCCCGCCGGTGGTGCTGGCCGGCGTCGGGATGGCAGTGGGCACCGTCGTGGTCGCCGCTCTGGGCCTGACCGGGCTGCTGCCGCTGGTGGTGACCCTCCCGCCCGACGGGCCGGTGGTCCTCGCGGGCGCGGACGTCGGCTGGGTGGCCGCGGCCGGCCTGCTCGTGCTGGTCTCGACCGTCGTCGCCTACCTGACCGGGGTGGTCGCGATCCGGCGGATCGGTGCCGCGCGGGGCTCGCTCGTGGCGCTGCTGGAGGTCGTCGCGTCCGCGGTGGCGAGCTGGCTGCTGCTGGGTGAGGTGCCCGCGGCGGTCCAGCTGGCCGGGGGAGTGCTGATCCTGGCCGGCGTCGCGCTGACCCGGTCCCGTCCCGCGGGCCTCGCCGAACCCGGCCGATGACGCGGCGACGGCCCGCCACCCCCGTGGAGAGGGGTGACGGGCCGTCGCCCGGTCGACCGTCCGACCGCCGCGGCCTGACCGCGTACCCGCAGGTCAGGTCGCGTCGATGCGATCAGACGTCGTAGTACAGCGCGAACTCGTACGGGTGCGGGCGCAGCCGCAGCGGGTCGATCTCGTTCTCCCGCTTGTACGAGATCCAGGTCTCGATCAGGTCCGGGGTGAACACGCCGCCCTCGAGCAGGTAGTCGTGGTCGGCCTCGAGCTTGTCGATGACCGCACCGAGCGAGCCCGGGACCTGGGCGATGTCCTTGGCCTCCTCCGGCGGGAGCTCGTAGAGGTCCTTGTCGATCGGGGCCGGCGGCTCGATCTTGTTCCGGATGCCGTCGAGGCCGGCCATCAGCATCGCCGAGAAGGCCAGGTACGGGTTGCCGGACGAGTCGGGGCAGCGGAACTCGATGCGCTTGGCCTTCGGGCTGTCGCCGGACAGCGGGATCCGGATGCAGGCCGAGCGGTTCCGGGCCGAGTAGACCAGGTTGACCGGGGCCTCGAAGCCCGGGACCAGGCGGTGGTACGAGTTCACCGTCGGGTTGGTGAAGGCCAGCAGCGACGGCGCGTGGTGCAGCAGGCCGCCGATGTAGTAGCGCGCCGTGTCCGAGAGCCCGCCGTAGCCGGACTCGTCGTGGAACAGCGGCTGGCCGTCCTTCCACAGCGACTGGTGGACGTGCATGCCGGACCCGTTGTCGCCGAACAGCGGCTTCGGCATGAAGGTCGCGGTCTTGCCGTGCTGCCACGCCGTGTTCTTGACGATGTACTTGAACAGCATGATGTCGTCGGCCGCGTGGAGCAGGGTGTCGAACTTGTAGTTGATCTCCGCCTGCCCGGCGGTGCCGACCTCGTGGTGCTCCCGCTCCACCTCGAAGCCGCTGGCGATCATCGTGCTGACGATGTCGGCGCGCAGGTCGGCGTAGTGGTCCACCGGCGGGACGGGGAAGTACCCGCCCTTGTAGTTGACCTTGTAGCCGAGGTTGCCGCCCTCCTCCTCGCGCCCGGTGTTCCACCAGCCCTCGGTCGAGTCGATGTGGTGGAAGGTCTCGTGCGGGTTCGAGCCGAAGCGGATCGAGTCGAAGACGTAGAACTCCGCCTCGGGCGCCATGTAGGCGGTGTCCGCGATGCCGGACGCGGCCAGGTACTCCTCGGCCTTGCGCGCGACGTTCCGCGGGTCACGGCTGTACGGCTCGCTCGTGATCGGGTCGTGCACGAAGAAGTTGATGTTCAGCGTCTTGTGCTTGCGGAACGGGTCCAGGCGCGCGGTCTTCGAGTCCGGCAGCAGGGCCATGTCCGACTCGTTGATGGCCTGGAAGCCGCGGACGGACGAGCCGTCGAAGGCGGCGCCGTTCTCCAGCAGGTCGCCGGCGGTGGACGCGGGGACGGTGAGGTGCTGCATCACGCCGGGCAGGTCGCAGAACCTGATGTCGACGTACTCGACCTTCTCGTCCGAGATGTACTTCAGTACCTCTTCGGAGTTGTTGAACACGCGCGCTGGCTCCTTCAGTCGTCTCCTGATTCGGCCGCGACCGTAGGGCGGCCGTGTTGCCCGTTCATCACTCGCGCGTTTCACAGACGTTAACGGGCCGGATCGCGTCCTCTCTCACACGGGACAACTAGGGTAGGGCGCATGGCCCGGTTCCTCGACTCCTGGACGACGGGTTCACCCTCCGCGCACGAGCAAGGTCACCCGGGTGAGCGTTTCGGCCTCCCGGCCGAGGGCCCGGGTGCGGTCGCCGGGTTCGGCAGGCGCCTGGTCGGTGTCACGGTCGACTGGTTGCTCGCCTATGTGCTCACACTGGCGGTCCTCGGGCTCGACGCGCTCGGCGGCTCCCGCATCGGCTGGTGGGTGTGGGCGGTCTGGTTCGTCCTCACGGTGCTCCCGACCGCGCTGTTCGGCATGACGCCGGGGATGGTCGCCGTCGGCATCCGGGTCGCCCGGGTGGACATGGCCGCGACGGTCGGGTTCCGGGCGGTCCTGCGCACGCTGCTGCTGGGGCTGGTGATCCCGCCGGTCGTCCGGGACGCGGACGGCCGCGGCTGGCACGACCGGGCGACCCAGACGATCGTGGTCCGCACCCGCGCCTGAGCGCGACGCGCGGGGACGACGCCCGGGAACGACGCCGAGAACGACGGCGGCCGGGCCCCGTACGGGATCCCGGCCGCGGTGCGTCGGTGATCAGCGGCGGCGCACGGTGCGCTGCACGCTGCGCATCTTGGCGCCCTGGGGGAGCGGCCCCTTGGGCAGCGCGGCGGCGCGGTTGCCGAGCGCGGCGAGCCGGGCGTCGAGCGACTCCATCTCCGCGGCGCTGATGTTGCGCGGCAGCTTCATGAGGTGCCGCTGCAGGCCCTTGAGCGGGACCTGGCCCTCCTCGTTGCCGACGACGACGTCGTAGATCGGGGTCTGGCCGACCACCCGCGCGGTGCGCTTCTTCTCCTGGGCCAGCAGCGACTTGACCCGGTGCGGCGCCCCCTCGGCCACGAGGACGACGCCCGGCCGGCCGACGACCCGGTGCACCGCGTCGAGGTGGGTGGTGCCGGCGACGCCCTGGGTCACCCGCCACTGCCCGCGCAGCTGGTCGAGCGCCCAGCCCGCGGCGCCCGGCTGCCCGTCGGCCTGGGCGTACACGCTGCGCTGCACGCGGCGGCCGAAGATGCTGATCGCGATCATGACCCCGATCGCGACACCGAAGACCAGGAAGATCCACTCGAGGCCGAAGATCAGCCCGATCAGGAACGCGACGACGGCCGCACCGACCACCGACCCGATCATCAGCGGCAGCAGGAGCTTGTCCTGCTTGCGCTGCATCTGGAACGCCTGCCAGATCTGCGCGCGCCGCTGCTTGGACGCCGCGCGCTTCTCCGCCTTCAGGCGCTTCTGGGTCTCCTTGTCGGGCTTGCCGGCCATGCGGGCCAGGATACGTCGCCCGGGCGCCCTGCCGCCGTCAGGACCGGGGAACCCCGCCCGTCAGCCGCGGGCGAGCAGCGTGCGGGCCTCCTGGGCGGCGGGGGCCTCGGCGGCGAGGTGGGCGAGCTCGGGGGTGAGCTGTTCGCCGCGGTGCGCGACGGTCTGGGCGTAGAGCCGCCCGGCCCGGTAGGACGACCGCACCAGCGGCCCGGCCATGACGCCGGCGAAGCCGATCTGCTCGGCGGTCTCGGCGTGGGCGACGAACTCCTCGGGCTTGACCCACCGCTCCACGGGGTGGTGGCGCTTGGAGGGGCGCAGGTACTGGGTGATCGTGATGATCTCGCAGCCGGCGTCGTGCAGGTCGGCCAGTGCCTCGGTGACCTCGTCGGGGGTCTCGCCCATGCCCAGGATCAGGTTGGACTTGGTGACCAGCCCCGCCTCCCGCGCGGCGGTGAGGACCTGCAGCGAGCGCTCGTAGCGGAACCCGGGGCGGATCCGCTTGAAGATCCGCGGGACGGTCTCGAGGTTGTGCGCGAGCACCTCGGGGCGGGCGCCGAAGACCTCGGCGAGCTGGTCGGGCTTCGCGTTGAAGTCCGGGATGAGCAGCTCGACGCCGGTGCCGGGGTTGAGGGCGTGGATCTGCCGGACGGTCTCGGCGTAGAGCCAGGCGCCGCCGTCGGGCAGGTCGTCGCGGGCGACGCCGGTGACGGTGGAGTAGCGCAGCCCCATCTGGTGCACGGACTCGGCGACGCGGCGGGGTTCGTCGCGGTCGAGCTCGGCGGGCTTGCCGGTGTCGATCTGGCAGAAGTCGCAGCGGCGGGTGCACTGCTCGCCGCCGATGAGGAAGGTGGCCTCGCGGTCCTCCCAGCACTCGTAGATGTTGGGGCAGCCGGCCTCCTCGCACACGGTGTGCAGTCCGCCGGCGCGGACCAGGCCCTTGAGCTCGGTGTACTGCGGGCCGGTGCGGGCCTTGGTCCGGATCCACGCCGGCTTGCGCTCGATCGGGGTCTCGGCGTTGCGGACCTCGAGACGCAGCAGCTTGCGGCCTTCCGGAGCGATCGTCACGGCGACCAGCCTACGCCCCGCCACCGGGCGGGACGCCCGTCGTGGCGGCCCCCACGGACGGCCCGGACGGGCGGACCGGTCCGGCGGCCCGGCGGCCCACCGCGGCCCGGGCTAGCGTTGGCCGCCGTGGACCTCCGGATCTTCACCGAACCGCAGCAGGGCGCCGACTACGACGACCTCCTCAGGGTGGCCAGGACCGCCGAGGAGGCCGGGTTCGACGCCTTCTTCCGCTCCGACCACTACCTCGCGATGGGCGGCAGCGGCGAGCCCGGTCCGACCGACGCCTGGCTCACGCTCGCCGGGCTGGCCCGCGAGACCTCCCGGATCCGGCTGGGCACGCTCGTCACCTCGGCCACCTTCCGGCTGCCCGGGCCGCTCGCGATCGGGGTGGCGCAGGTGGACCGGATGTCCGGCGGCCGGGTGGAGCTGGGGCTGGGCTCGGGCTGGTTCGAGGCCGAGCACGCCGCCTACGGCATCCCGTTCCCGCGGCTGCGCGAGCGCTTCGACCGGCTCACCGAGCAGCTCGAGATCATCACCGGGCTGTGGCACACCCTGCCCGGGGAGCGCTTCGAGTACTCCGGCGACCACTACACCGTGACCGACTCGCCCGCGCTGCCCAAGCCCGTGCAGCAGCCCGGCCCGCCGGTGATCGTCGGCGGCAAGGGGAAGCGGCGCACACCGGCGCTGGCCGCCCGCTTCGCCTCGGAGTTCAACGTCCCCTTCTCGTCCATGGACGACGTCGCCGCGCAGTTCGCCCGGGTCGACGAGGCGTGCGCCGCGGTGGGCCGGGACCCGAAGGAGATCGTCCGCTCCGTCGCCCAGGTGGTCTGCGTGGGCCGCACGGACGAGCAGGTGAAGGCCCGGGCGCTCGCCATCGGTCGGGAGGTCGACGACCTGAGGGCCAACGGGCTCGCGGGCTCGCCGGAGGAGGTGGCGGACCGGCTCGGGCAGTGGGTGGAGCGCACCGGCATCACCCGCGTCTACCTCCAGGTGCTGGACCTGGGCGATCTCGACCACCTCGAGCTCCTCGCCGCACACCTCCTGTGACCCCGGCGGGGTGACCGGTCGGCGCGGATCGTTGCGCCGTCATCACTTTGTGACGAACTGTGCGTAACGGGCACGTTCCCTCCGTCGATTGCCAGGCGCAAGCAACGGCCACACTCCGTGAATGAACGGAGCAACGGAGTAGGCCGTTCGTAGTACTGGCTCCGTCGGACGAGGAACACCTGCTCGTGCGAACGCACCTCCGGCCAGGGCGCCGTTCGGCCCTGGTCCTCCTGCTCGTGCTCCCGACGCTGCTCCTCGCGGCGTGCGGCGCGGGCCCGTCGGCGGACGAGGACACCTCCGCCGCGCGGACCGGCGCCGGACCCCGGGTGCAGCCCTACATCGACGCCTCGCTGGCGCCGTCGCCCCTGCCCGCCATGGCCGACGCCAGCGGGGTCACGAACGCCGTCCTCGGCTTCGTCCTCGCGGGCGCCGCGGGCTGCACCCCGTCCTGGGGCGGCACACAGCCCGTGACCGCGCCCGCGGTGGTCGCAGCGGCCCGCGACCTCACCGAGCGTGGCGGCGCGGTCGCCGTCGCCACCGGCGGCGCGACCGGCACCTACCTCGAGAACGCCTGCCCCGACGCCGCGTCGCTGACAGGTGCCTACGGCGAGGCCCTCGACGCGGTCGGCAGCACCGCGCTCGTCGTCGACGTCGAGGAGGACGTCCCCGTCGCCACCGTCGTCGACGCGCTGCGCACGGTGCAGGACGAGCGCCGGGCCACGGTCACGCTGACCCTCGAGGTCGACGACGCCGAGCGCGGGCTCACCCCGTCCGCCCTCGACCTCGTGCGGGCGGCGGTCGCGGCCGGCGTCGACGCCCGCGTCGACGCCATGATCATGAACTTCCCCTACACCGGGTCCTGGGCCGACGCGATGACCGCGGCCACCGGCACCGTCCTGACCCAGCTCGGTGACGTCTGGTCCGGGACCGAGGGATCGGCGGTCGCCGCGCGCACCGGCGTCACCTTCATGCTCGGCCGCACCGACACCGGCGCGGTCACCACGCTCGACGACGCCACGGCCGTGGTCCGCGACGCCCGCGAGCGCGGCCTCGGCACCGTCGGCTTCTGGTCCGTCGGCCGCGACAACGGCGGTTGCCCCGACCGCCCCACCGCCTTCTTCGACTGCAGCGGGCTCGCGCAGTCGCCCTTCGCCTTCACCCTGGCCGCCCGCGACGCGGCCGCGTCCCCCGAGGAAGGTTCCCGATGATCGACGACGACACCCTCGCGTACCGGGAGGTCCCCGAGCGGGGCCCGGTGTTCGTCGACGGCACCGGCCGCCGGCAGCGCCGGATCCGGATGGTCGTGTACGGGTTGGTCTCGATGTGCCTGGTGTTCCTGGTCGTGGTCGGCACCAGCCTGGCCGCCGGGCAGCGGACCCCGATGCTGGACATCCCCGTGCTCGGCGACCTGCTGCCCGCGCCCGAGGCCGAGGCGGCCGACGACACCGAGGGCGAGCTGCGCCCGGAGGCCCCGCCCTCCCGGGGCGGCCTGATCGGCGACGTCACCACCACCACGAGCGGCTCGAGCACCACCGGCGGGACGCCGACCGGCGGGGCCGCCGGCGTGATCGCGCCGCTCGCCGGGCTGCCCGCCGCGCCGGCCCCGCTGTCGCCGGCCGCACCCGCCGCCGTCCCGGGGGCTCCCGTGCCCGGTGCCCCCGTGCCCGGTGCCCCCGTGCCCGGTGCTCCCGCCCCGGGCGATCCGGCTCCCGCCGACCCGGGGACGACCGACCCGGGGACGACCGACCCGGGGACGACCGACCCGGGGACGGGGACGCCGACGGACCCCGGGACCACCGACCCGGACACCGAGGGCGGGCAGGACCCGACGACCCCGCCCACCACGCCGCCGACGACGAACCCGCCGGTGACCACTCCGCCGACCACCACCAAGCCACCCACGACGACCAAGCCCCCGGTGACCACGACGCCGCCGCCGGTCACCACCACCAGGACGACCACCCCGGCGCCGCTGCCCCCGACCACGCCCCCGCCGGTCGTCGTCACCCCGACGACGACCACCCCGCTCCCGGTCGTCCCCGCGTAGGAGCAGGCAGGTCATGTCCCGTCCCCTCCGCCGGCGCACGAGCTTCTCCGTCGGCAAGTTCATGGTCGCCGTGGTGGTGCTGGCGACCTTCGTCGCCGTGCTCCTCCTCAACGGCGTCCTCACCGCCAAGACCTCCTCGGACGCCGACAACCACGTCGTCCGCGGGCCCGACGACCGGGTGCCCGTGGCCGTCCACGAGGGCGGCTCGGCGATCGACACCATCCACGACCCGGTCCGCACGCTGGGCTACCCGTCGAAGACCATCGCCCTGACCTTCGACGACGGCCCGGACCCGGAGTGGACCCCGCAGATCCTCGAGGTCCTGGAGAGGCACAAGGTCCCGGGCACCTTCTTCGTGCTCGGCTCGCTGGCCGCGCAGCATCCCGACCTGGTCCGGGAGATGCGGGCGACCGGGTCCGAGATCGGGCTGCACACCTTCACCCACCCGAACCTGGCCGAGGCCTCGGCGAACCGCATCGACCGCGAGCTCACGCTCACCCAGCTGGCCCTGGCCGGCGCGACGGGGGAGATCTCGTACCTGGTCCGGCCGCCGTACTCCTCGCGCTCCGACGCGCTCACCAACGACGAGTACGAGGTCGTGCGGGAGCTCGGCGCGCGCGGCTATGTCACCGCGCTGACCGACTTCGACAGCCGGGACTGGGAGCGCAAGGGCGTCGACGTCATCGAGAAGGCCGCGAGCCCCACCTCCGACGCCGGCGGTGCGCTGCTGCTGCACGACGCCGGCGGCGACCGGTCGCAGACCGTCGCGGCCCTCGACCACCTGATCCCGCAGCTGCAGGCGCAGGGCTGGCGGTTCACCACCGTCAGCGAGGGCCTCGGGCTGCCCACCGCGAACACGCCCGCGGACCTGTGGGACCGCGTGTTCGGCACCGTCCTGGTCGCCGCGGCGGGCGTCGCGACCTACGTCGTCCGGACGCTGGAGGTGCTGCTCCTGCTGGTCGGCGCGCTCGTCGTCGCCCGGTTGGTGATCATGATCGTGGTCGCCCGGCGGCACGCGCGGCAGAGCCGCCTCGCCACCCGCGAACGGACCGGGCCCTGGTACACCGCTCCCGTCTCGGTGGTGGTGCCCGCCTACAACGAGAAGGAGTGCATCGAGCACACGGTGCGCTCGCTGGTGGCGAGCGACCATCCCGTCGAGATCATCGTGGTCGACGACGGCTCGACGGACGGGACGCCGGACATCGTCGAGCGGCTCGGCCTGCCCGGGGTCCGGGTGATCCGCCAGCCCAACGGCGGCAAGCCCGCCGCGCTCAACGCCGGCATCCGGGCGGCGCGCCACGAGATCGTCGTGATGATCGACGGCGACACCGTGTTCGAGCCGACGACCGTGGGCACCCTGGTGCAGCCCTTCGTCCGGCCCGAGGTCGGCGCGGTGGCCGGCAACGCGAAGGTGGCCAACCGGCGCAGCCTCGTGTCGCACTGGCAGCACATCGAGTACGTGATGGGCTTCAACCTCGACCGCCGCGTCTACGACCTGTGGCGCTGCATGACCACGGTGCCCGGCGCGGTCGGCGCGTTCCGGCGCACCGCGCTGCTGGAGGTCGGCGGGGTCAGCGACGACACCCTGGCCGAGGACACCGACCTCACGATGGCGCTGTGCCGGGCCGGCTGGCGCGTGGTCTACGAGGAGCGGGCCCGGGCCTGGACCGAGGCGCCGGGCACCCTGGGCCAGCTGTGGCGGCAGCGGTACCGCTGGAGCTACGGGACGATCCAGTCGATGTGGAAGCACCGGGCGTCGGTCGTCGCGCGCGGCCCGGCCGGGCACTTCGGCCGCGTGGGGCTGCTGAACATCGCGCTGTTCCAGGTGGTGCTGCCGCTGCTCGCGCCGCTGGTCGACGTGTTCCTGGTCTACGGCCTGTTCTTCCTCGACCCGGTCACCACGCTGCTGGCGTGGGGCGGCGTGCAGCTGATCCAGCTGTTCGCCGCGATCTACGCCTTCCGGCTGGAGCGGGAGAAGATCGGCGTGCTGTGGCTGCTGCCCCTCCAGCAGATCGTCTACCGGCAGCTGATGTACGCGGTGCTCATCCAGTCGATCATGACCGCGCTGGCGGGCATCCGGCTGAAGTGGCAGAAGCTGCGCCGCACCGGCGACTTCGGCGGCGCGCCCGTCGAGAGGACCGTGGGCGCGGGCCTGAGCTGACCGCCTCGCGAGGGGCGACGGCCGTCGTGGCCGTCGCCGCTCACGGGCTCAGTGCAGGGAGGGGTGCAGCTGCAGGTCGAGTCCGGCGACGCCCGCGGCGACCGGCGCCTCGCGCCGCGGCACGACGTGCTCGCGGACCGGCAGGCTGCCCTCGAGGGCGCCGAGCACGGCGTCGGTCACGCCCCCGAGGACCTCGTCCGTGACGACCTCGCGGCCCAGCTCCGCGGACAGCGAGGTCACCCCGGCGTCGGTGATGCCGCAGGGCACGATGCGGCCGAACTCGGTGAGGTCGGGGTTGTAGTTCAGGGCGAAGCCGTGCAGCGTCACCCCGCCCTGGACGCGCACGCCGATCGCGGCGATCTTGCGCTCCGGGCGCAGGTCGTCGGCCGGCAGCCACACGCCGCTGCGGCCCTCGACCCGGCCGGCGGCGGTCACGCCGAGGCCGTGGCAGACCGCGATCAGCGCCTCCTCGAGCCGCCGCACGTAGTCGACGACGTCGAGGGGCTCGCCCAGCGAGACGATCGGGTAGCCCACGAGCTGGCCGGGACCGTGCCAGGTGATCCGGCCGCCGCGGTCGACGTCGATGACCGGGGTGCCGTCCGTCGGGCGGTCCTCGGGGCGGGTCCGCTTGCCCGCGGTGTACACCGACGGGTGCTCGAGGAGCATGAGCACGTCCGGTCCGGTGCCGGCGCGCCGCGCCTCGGCGTTGGCGCGCTGGAGCTCCCAGGCGGTGAGGTAGTCGACCGTGCCGAGAAGGTCCACCCGTACGGGGTTGGGCGAGCGGCGGCACGAGGTTCCCTGGCTGGCCACCGGCCCAGACTACGCCCGCGTGCCGGCGCGGACGGGCGGGCGTGGTCACACCACGGCGGCGGCACGGCCGGCGGTCAGGCCAGGGCGCGCAGCACCTCCGCGGCCGCCCGCCGCCCGCTGACCAGGGCGCCTTGTGTCGACGGCGTGTCGCGGTGGTCGCCGCACACGAACAGTCCCTCGCCCAGCGCGACCCCGCTCCGGACCGGCCGCCCGGGCAGGAAGGCGGGCAGCGCCCCGCGGACCTCCGCGGTGTGCACGAGCTCCCAGTCCTCCGTCCCGGTGCCGTAGATCCGGGCCAGCTCGCGGCGCACCTCGGGCTCGGGGATCGCCGGCCCGACGACCGTGGAGGACACCAGCGGGCGGCCGGAGGCGGAGTACTCCGGGGCCGCCGCCGTGAGCACCACGGAGTTGGCGACGGGCCCGCCGGTCCCGTCGAGGTGCAGGATCGGCTCGGCGGCCGGGGGCTCCGCCATGGTGTGGTACCAGGTCGTGAGCGTGCGGGTCGCCGGTGCGGTCACTGTGGGGAGCAGCCGGGCGGCCGTGGCCGCGTCGGTCGCGACGACGACGGCGCGGGCCGCGGTCTCCCCGTCGGCCGTGCGGACGACCGGGGGCGCCCCGCCGGTCACGGCCTCGACCCGGGTGTGCAGCCGCACCGGCAGCCCGGCGGCCAGCCGGCGGGGGAGGGCCTCCATGCCGTCGGCCGGCACGAACACCCGGCCGAGGGCGAAGCTGCGCCACACCAGCCGGACGACGCCCTCGCTCGTCACCAGCTCCCGGTCGGCGAGCACACCGGACAGGAACGGGCGGAGGAAGGTCTCCGTGGCGGTGCCCGCCAGCCCGGCCGCGGCCAGGTCCGCGGCCGCCGAGCGGGCGGTGCGGAGCGCGGTGCGCCGCGGCGGCGTGGCCAGCACCCGGGCGGTCCAGGCGGCGAGCTTCGCCAGGTCCGCCGGCGGGAGCGTGTGCAGCGAGCCCGGCGCCCGCGCCGGGTCGCGCAACGGGTTGACGAACCGGCGCAACGACCCGTCGGCGGCCCGGATCGCCGCCCCCGGCACGAACGTGCGCATCGCCAGCAGCTCCGCACCGTCCGGCCCGAGGACGGTGCGCAACGCGGGGTAGGCGGTGTTGAGCACCTGGAAGCCGCGGTCGCAGCGGAAGCCGTCGACGACGTCCGTCGCGATCCGGCCGCCGACCCGGTCGGCCGCCTCGAGGACCGTGACGGCCAGGCCGTGGCGGCGCAGGATCCGTGCGGCCCGCAGCCCGGCGACCCCCGCCCCGACCACGACGACGTCCGCGTCGGGCGTGCGCGCGCGGGTCATGCGCGGACGGCGGCGGAGAGCGCGTCGGCGAGCGTGGTGTGCCGGAAGGAGAACCCGGCCGCGAGCAGCGCGCGCGGCACCGCACGTTGGGAGAACAGCAGCATCTCGCGGCCCATCTCGCCGAGCACGGCGTTCACCGCGAAGGCCGGGAGGACCAGCGGGGCCGGCCGGCCGACGGCGCCGGCCAGGGTCTGGGTCAGGACCTTGTTGGTCACCGGGGCCGGCCCGGTGACGTTGACCGGGCCGCTCAGCGACCCGTGCTCGACGGCGAACCGGATCGCCGCGACCTCGTCGTCGAGCGAGACCCACGGCATGTACTGCTCGCCGCTGCCGATCCGCGCGCCCAGGAAGGCCTTCCACACCGGCCGCATCAACGCGAGCAGGCCCCCCGACGGCGAGAGCACGAGTCCCGTGCGGAGCCGGACCACCCGGACCCCGGCCTCCGCGGCCGGCGCGGTGGCGGCCTCCCAGTCCCGGCAGACCTCGGCCAGGAAGCCCTCGCCGGAGGGCGCCGACTCGTCGATCTCGTCCGGCCCGGCGTCGCCGTAGTAGCCGACGGCGGAGCCGCTGATCATCGCGGGCACGCCGGCCCGGGCGACGGCGGTGGCCAGGACCTCGGTCGGGACGTTGCGGCTGTCCCGGATCGCCTGCTTGCGCGCGCCGCTCCAGGGCCGGTCGGCGATCCCGACGCCGCCGAGGCTCACCACGGCGTCCGCCCCGTCGAGGGCGCCCTCGTCGATCGCCCCCGACGGCGGGTCCCAGCCCCGCTCGTCCGGGGCGGAGGGCGCGCGGCGCACCAGCCGCACGACCTCGTGGCCGGCCTCCCGCAGGCCGGCGACCAGGGCGGTTCCGATCAGGCCGGACGAACCGGCGACGACGACGCGCACGGTCCGGATCCTTCCGAACCCGGCCGGGCCGCGCGACCCGGGCGCGCCGACGCGGACGCGTGAGAACGGGCGGAGGGGCCCCGCGACCTGCGGGACCCCTCCGGTTCGTGCGCTGTGCGGGGCGTCAGAGGCCGAGCTCGGCCTCGAAGGCGCCCTCCTCCAGACGCGCCCGGATGGCGCTGACGAACCGGCCGGCGTCGGCGCCGTCGACGATCCGGTGGTCGTAGGTCAGCGGCAGGTAGCAGACGGACCGCACCGCGATGACGTCCTCGCCGTCCGGGCCGGCCACGACCTTCGGCTCCTTCGCGATCGCGCCGGTGCCGAGGATGGCGACCTGGGGCTGGTTGATGATCGGCGTGTCGAACAGCGCGCCGGCACTGCCGATGTTGGTGATCGTGAAGGTGCCGCCGGACAGCTCGTCGGGCTTGATCGTGTTGTTGCGGGTGCGGGCCGCGACGTCGGCGATCTTGCGGGCGAGCCCGGCCAGCGACAGGTCCTCGGCGTTCTTGATCACCGGGACGAGCAGCCCGCGCGGGGTGTCGACGGCGATCGCCAGGTGGACGTTGCCGTGGTACTCGATCTGCTTGCCGTCCTCGGTGATCGAGGCGTTGACGGCCGGGAAGGCCTTGAGGGCCTCGACCGTGGCCTTCGCGAAGAACGGCAGGTAGGTGAGCTTGACGCCCTCGCGCTGCTCGAAGGCGGCCTTGGCCCGGGCGCGCAGCTTCGCGATCCGGGTGACGTCGACCTCCTGCACGGTGGTCAGCTGCGCCGAGACCCGGAGCGACTCGGTCATGCGCTGGGCGATGACCTGGCGCAGGCGCGGCATCTTCACCGTGGTGCCCGGCTGCGGGGCGTCGGCGGCGCGCGCCGGCACCTTCGTGGGCTCCTTCGGCGCGCCGCTCGGGGCCGCGGCCGGGGCGGCGGCGGCCGGGGCCGGCTGCTCGGGGGCCGGGGCCTTGGCGGCCTCGGCCGCGGCGAGGACCTCCTGCTTGCGGATACGGCCGCCGACGCCCGAGCCCTGGACCTGGTCGAGGTCCACGCCGTGCTCCGCGGCCAGCTTGCGGACCAGCGGGGTGACGTACGGCGGGGCGGAGGTGCCCTTGGTCTCGGCCTTGCCGTTGCCCGAGCCGCCGCCCGCCGGGGCGGGCGCGGTCTCGGCGGCGCGGGCAGTGTCCTCGGTCTCGGGCTCGGCCGGCTCCGGGGCGGCCTGCTCCTCCTCGACCGGCTCCTTCGGGGCCTCCTGGGTCGGCTCCTCGGTCTTGGGGGCGTCCGCCTTCGGGGGCTCGGGCGCCTTCTCCTCGGCCGGGGCCGGGGCGGCGTCCGCGTCGCCGATGACGGCGAGCTGCCCGCCGACCTCCACGGTGTCGTCCTCGCCCACCGACAGCTCCAGGACCGTGCCGGCGACCGGCGACGGGATCTCGGTGTCGACCTTGTCGGTGGAGACCTCGAGCAGCGGCTCGTCGACCTCGACGGTGTCGCCGACCTGCTTGAGCCAGCGGGTCACGGTGCCCTCGGTGACGGACTCGCCCAGCTCGGGCATGGTCACCGGGGTGCCGCCGCCGGAGGACTTCCCGGTCGAGGCCTTCGGCGCCTCCTGCGGCTCCTCGGCCTGCGCGGGCTCGGGCTCCGGCTCGGGCTCCGGCTGCGCCTCGGGCTCGGGCTCGGCCGCCTCGGACTGGGGCTGGGCCTCGGGCTGCGCCGAGCCCTCGTCCGACCCGGCGTCGCCGATCACGGCGAGCTCGCCGCCGACCTCGACGGTCTCGTCCTCACCGGCGACGATGCGCTGCAGGACGCCGGCGACCGGGGACGGGATCTCGGTGTCGACCTTGTCGGTGGAGACCTCGAGCAGCGGCTCGTCGACCTCGACGGTGTCGCCCTCCGCCTTGAGCCAGCGGGTGACGGTGCCTTCGGTGACGCTCTCACCGAGGGCGGGCATCTGGACGGAGAAGGCCATGTCTGCTCGGATCCTCTTTCGACGTGCGGTGGGTGCGGTCCGTTCGGGACCTCAGCCGTGGGTGTGCAGGGGTTTGCCGGCCAGGGCGAGGTGTGCCTCGCCGAACGCCTCGTTCTGGGTGGGGTGTGCGTGCACGAGCGGGGCGACGTCGCCGGGCTCGGCCTCCCAGTTGTAGACGAGCTGGGCCTCGCCGATCAGTTCGCCGACGCGGGCGCCGACCATGTGGATCCCGACCACCGGGCCGTCCTTGGCGCGCACGAGCTTGATCGCGCCGGAGGTCTGCAGGATCTGCGACTTGCCGTTGCCGCCCAGGTCGTAGGTCAGGGTCTCGATCTCCCCGAACTTCTCCTTGGCCTGGGCCTCGGTGAGCCCGACGGAGGCGACCTCGGGCTCGCAGTAGGTCACCCGCGGGATGCCGGCCTCGTCGATCGGGGCCGGGTCGAGCCCGGCGACGTCCTCGGCCACGAAGATGCCCTGGGCGAAGCCGCGGTGGGCCAGCTGCAGGCCGGCCACGATGTCGCCGACGGCGTAGACGCCGTCGAGGGTGGTCCGGAGCCGGGCGTCGGTGGTGACGAACCCGCGCTCCATGCCCAGGCCGGCCTCCTCGTAGCCGTGCCCGGTGGTGTTCGGGCCGCGCCCGACCGCGACGAGCAGCAGGTCGGCCTCGAGCTCCTCGCCGGACTCCAGGGAGACGGTGACGGTGTCGCCCTTCTGCTTGGCGCCGGTGAACTTCACCCCGGTCTTCGCGGTGATCCTGCGGCGGCGGAAGGCGCGTTCGAGGAGCTTGGAGGCGAACTCGTCCTCTCCCGGCACCAGCCGGGGCAGGGCCTCGACCACGGTGACCTCGGCGCCGAAGGAGCGCCACACGCTCGCGAACTCGACGCCGATCACGCCGCCGCCGAGCACGACCACCCGCTGGGGGACCTCGTCGAGGGTGAGCGCCTGGTCGGAGGTGATGATCCGGCCGCCGATCTCCAGCCCGGGCAGGGTCCTGGAGTAGGAGCCGGTGGCGAGGACGACGTGGCGGCCGGTGTAGCGGGTGCCGTCGACCTCCACGGAGCGGGGGCCGACGAAGGTGCCGGCGCCCTCGACCAGCTCGATCTTGCGCGAGGACACCAGGCCCTGCAGGCCCTTGTAGAGTCGGGCGACCACACCGTCCTTGTAGGAGTGGACCCCGGTCATGTCGATGCCCACCAGCTGGGACAGCACACCGACCTTGGCGCCGTCGCGGGCGGCGTCGGCCACCTCGGCGGCGTGCAGCAGGGCCTTGGTGGGGATGCAGCCGCGGTGCAGGCAGGTGCCGCCGAGCTTGTCCTTCTCCACCAGCACCACCGACATGCCCAGCTCCGCCGCGCGCAGCGCGCACGCATAGCCACCGGAACCGCCGCCGAGGATCACCAGATCGGCAGTCCGTTCGGGCACGTCCGTTCTCCTCACTCGCGGCGTCGGCGCTTCCGGCGACCCGGTGCTCCGTCCGGGGCGGCCCCATCTTGTCACTCGGCGGCAACGGTCGCTGGAACAGGTCCGGGAGAAATCCGCACAGGTCGCGCGTTGGGTGGGTAGCTGTCGAGGGGAGCGGAGGCCTCATGGGACTGTTCGGCCGCAGGCGCGCGGGGAGGCGACGTGGGGCCGCGGCCGAGGACGTCGAGCACCTGCGCGCCTGGGCGGCGCTGCGTCAGGGCGTGGAGGCCTTCGTCGAACCCCGCACCGCCGTGACCGAGACGACCATGGTCCTCGTCGCGAAGGACGGGGAGTGGACGCGGCGCCGGGTCGCCGGGCCGGAGGGCGCTCGCAAGCTCGCGCGGTCCCTGGGGATCCCGGTCTACGACGTGCAGCTCGTCGGCTACCCGCAGCGGATGCGCGACCACGACGCCCGGCAGCGGGTGCTGCGCGAGCGCGAGCGCCGGCGGGGGCTGGGGGAGCTCGGCGGGTACGGCACCTAGGAGGCCGTCGACGGCCAGGGGTGTCGATCCGGGTGGCCCTGATCCCTAGTCGGACGGGCCGACCAGGAGCGACATCGTCTCCGCGAGGTGCGCGCGGGTGGCCGCCTCGGCGGCGGCGGCGTCGCCGGACTCGATGGCGTCGATCAACACCTCGTGGCGGTCGTTGGCCCGCTGCAGCTCCACCAGGTCGGCGACGACGACGAGTGCGGGCTCGATCGATCGGCGCAGGAACTCGTACAGCTCGGCGAGCACGGTGTTCCCGGTGGCCTCGGCGGCGATCCGGTGGATCCGGGAGTCCGCCTCGATGAACGCGGTCACGTCCCCCGACTCGGCGTGCGCCCGGCAGTCCGCGAGAGCCGCACGGAGCTCCGTCACCTGGGCGGACGTGCGCCGTACGGGGGCGACCTGCGCGACGAGGACCTCGAGTGCGGTACGGACCTCGAACACCTCCGGCACCCGTGCCGCGGCGATCCGCTCGGCGAGGTCCGCGTCGTCCGACCGGGCGACGAAGGTCCCGCTCCCGTGCCGCACCTCGAGCACACCGGCGTGGGAGAGCGCACGGATCGCCTCGCGCAGGGTCGACCGACCGACCTGGAGCCGCTCGGCGAGCTTCGGCTCGCTCGGCAGCCGGTCCCCGGGCTGCAGCCCCTCGGAACCGACCAGCTCACGGAGGCTGGCGATGACCTGGTCGACCAGGGGGCGGCGCTCGGGTGGCGCCGCCGGTCGCCAGTGCTCGATCACGGTGCCCAGATTACGACCCCACACCTTGACAGGGCCGCCGCGGTCCGCAAAGTTGTCTGATGACCTGATGAATCGAGGTAGGGAATGACCGTGCAACACCTGAACCCCACCAGCCTCGCGGCGCCGGTGCGGAACCTGTACTCCCAGGTGGCCGTTGCCGCACCCGGCTCGCGGCTCGTCGCGATCGCCGGGCAGGTCGCGGTCGACGCCCGCGGCACGCTCGTCGGGGCGGGTGACCTGCATGCCCAGGCCGAGCAGGCCTTCCGCAACCTGCGGCTCGCCCTGGAGGCGGCCGGCGGCGGTCCGCGGGACCTGGTCAAGTACACGATCCACGTCGTCGACTCGTCCCCCGTGCACGTCGAGCCGGTGTTCGAAGCCGCCCGTGCGGCCTTCGACGGTGAGCTCCCGCTCGTCCCCAGCACCTGGCTGGGGGTGGCAGCGCTCGGCCTCCCCGAGTGGCTCATCGAGGTGGACGGCCTCGCCGCCGTGCCGGGTGAGGGGAACCGCGCATGACCGAGGCCCTGGGCGTCCCGCCCGCACCGACGTTCGACTCGGTGGCCGACGAGCGCCGGCACCGCAAGCAGCAGCTCGCCGCGGCGCTGCGGGTGTTCGGTCGCCTCGGGTACGACGAGGGCGTCGCGGGCCACATCACCGTCCGCGATCCCGAGGATCCCGAGAAGTTCTGGGTCAACCCCTTCGGCGTCTCCTTCGGCCGGATCCGTGTGAAGGATCTCGTCCTGGTCGACCGCGACGGAGCGGTCGTCGAGGGCACCCGCGCGGTCAACCGGGGCGCCTTCGTGATCCACTCCGCGATCCACGACCTGCGCCCGGACGTGGTCGCCGCAGCACACGCCCATTCGATCCACGGGCGGGCGCTCGCCGCACTCGGCGCTCCCCTGCGCCCGGTGGTGCAGGAGGCCTGCGCGTTCTTCGAGGACCAGAGCACCTACACCGACTACAACGGGCTGGCACTGGAGGAGGACGAGGGCCGTCGGATGGCAGAGGCGCTCGGCGGGAACCGGGCGGTCGTGCTGCAGAACCACGGCGTGATCACCGTCGGCGGCAGCATCGAGGAGGCCGCCTACTGGTTCGTCAGCTTCGACCGCGCCGCGCAGGTCCAGCTCCTCGCCGAGTCCGCGGGCACCCCCGCCTACCTCGAGGACGCCGCCGCCCGACTCGCCCATGCCCAGTTCGGCAGCCCGAAGCTCGCCCGCTTCAGCTTCCAGATCCTCTTCGACGACATCGTCCACGCCCATCCCGACCTGCTCGACGAGTGACCGACCCCGGACTGGAGACCCCCATGGCGACCTTCGTCCTCGTGCACGGATCCTGGGCGGGCGGCTGGAACTGGGCCCGTTTGCGCCCCTTCCTCGCCGACTCCGGCCACCACGTCCTCACCCCGACCCTGTCCGGTCTCGGCGACCGGGGTCACCTCGCGGGCCCCGACATCGGCCTGTCGACGCACATCGAGGACATCACCCGGCTGCTCGACTGGGAGGACCTGACGGACGTCGTGCTCGTCGGGCACAGCTACGGGGGCATGGTCGTGACCGGGGTGCTCGGCCGGGTCCCCGAGCGCCTGGCGCGGGTGGTCTACCTCGACGCCTTCCGCCCGGAACCCGGCCAGGCCGCCTTCGACGTCCTGCCCGAGCTCCCGGGCCTGTTCGGCGAGCCACCCGCGGAGCACCCCTGGGGCTGGCCGCCGGTCGACCTGGCACTGCTCGGGATCGTCGAGCCCGCGGACCGGGACTGGATGGCCCGCAAGTGCACTCCCATGCCCGTTCTCACCCACCGCGAGCCGCTCCCCGCCCCGCAGAAGCAGGCGGACGTACCGATCACCTACCTGCGCGGCGCCGCGGTCCCGTTCTTCGCCGACACTGCGGACAAGGCCGAGGCCGACGGCGCCACCGTGATCTCCTGGCCCGACGCGGCCCACTACCTGCAGGTCCATCACGCCGCCCGGACCGCCGAGCTCCTGCTGGGCCTCGAGGAGGTCGCGGGTGACGGTGGATCGGGATGAAGTAGCGGCGCGCCCCGTCGGCCCGGTGACCGATCCGCCGGGTCCAACCGGCAGGCCTCGGGACGAGCGGATCAGACCGGCTGCACCGGGCGGTAGGTCGCTCGACTCCGTGGACCAGCAGGCGGCTAGCGGGACTTGCGGGCGCCGATCGCCTGGAGGATTGGGGCGGCCCGCAGCAGCGGGCCGGGAGCAAGGGCGGAGAGCCGCATCATCGCGCCGCGCCAGCCCGGGACGGTCTTGTAGACGCGGCCGGTGCCCAACAGCCCGACCAGTTCGGTGGCCACGCGCTCCGGCGTGAGCAGCACGCCCGAACGGACGAGCGCCCGGGCCCGCGGCTCCATCGTCTCCAGCAGCGCCGTCGCGACGCCGTCCGGGTTGACGGCGTGCACCCGGATCCCGTCGGCCCGCACCTCGGCCGACAACGCCGAGGCGAGGGAGAGCACGGCCGCCTTGGTCGCGGCGTAGAGCGACAGGCCCGGCACCGGGCCGAGCCCGGACAGCGAGGCGGTGATCGCGAGGTCGCCGCCCCCGCCCTGCTCGCGGAACGCGGCGATCGCCGCGCGGGAGCCCCACACCGGGCCGAGCAGGTTGATCTCGACCAGCGCCCGGGCCTCGGCGTCGGTGAGCTCGGTGAGCGGGCCACCGGTGCCGACGCCGGCGTTGCTCACCCACGCGCCGAGCGGCGCCAGCTCCCGGGCGCGGGCGGCGATCGCGTGCGCCGCCGCGGGGTCGGTGACGTCGTAGGCGGCGGACTCCCCGCCGAGCTCCGCGGCGGTCGCCTTCGCGGCCGCCTCGTCGACGTCCGTGACCAGGACGCGGTAGCCGCGCCCGGCGAGCTCGCGGGCGATCGCGGCGCCGATGCCGCGCGCCCCGCCGGTGACGACGGCCGAGCGGGAGCGCGGGGGGACCGAGTGGGCGACACGGCGGCGGATCACGGGCGTGACCCTACCCGTGGGTAGCGATCAGGGAAGCCCCGAGACGGGTCCGGGGACGGCCCCGATGTCCGGTCGGTCGTCGGCGGGTGGACTCGGGACGTGCCTCGCTCGACGTCCCCCTCGACCCCCCGCTCGACACCCGCCCGCCCGCGGCCCCCGGTCGCCCGCCCGCCGGGACCGTCCGGGCGGGGCGGCGGCGCGGCCCGGACCTGGCGCCGGCTCGCCGTCTGGGCGCACGTGCTGTCCTCGGTGGGCTGGATGACCTGTGCGCTCGCGCTGTTCGCGCTGCTCGTCCCGGCCCTGCGCGGCGGCGCACCGTGGGCCGTCGAGGCGGCGCACCATCTCGACACGCACCTGCTCGCGCCACTGGCCAACACCTCGGCCGCGACCGGCCTGGTGCTCTCCCTCGGCACCGCGTGGGGGTTGGCGGTGCACCGCTGGGTCCTGACCAAGCTGGTGATCACGCTGGTCCAGCTCCACCTCGGGATCTTCGTGCTGTCCGGGGCGCTGAGCACCGCTGCCGACACGCTGCGCGTCTCGCCGCCCCTGGTCGTCGGCACGGCGCTGATGGCGAGCGCGATCGCGGTCCAGGCCTGGCTGTCGGTGGCCAGACCCGGCGGGCGGACGCGGTGGGGCACCCGCGACGGCCGGCCCGTCACCCTCCCCACCGCGCCCACCTGGGTCTTCGCGCTCGTCGTCGCGTCCCCGGTGGTGGACGTGACGCTGGGGCTGCTGCTCGGCTTCCCCTCGCCGCTCTGCTCGCTCGCCGTGGTGATCGTCGCGGCGGTGGTCCGGGGGCGGACCCTCCGCCACGCCCGGCGCGGCACCACCCGGGCGTAGCTCGCGACCCGTGCCGCGGGAGCTCCCGACCCGCGAACGCACAGCGGTTCGCGGGTCAGCCGTGGGCGGCGATGTCCTCCAGGAGCGCGACGAGGGTGCGGACCGGGACGCCGGTGCCGCCCTTGGGCGTGTAGCCCCACGGGCCGCCGGTGTTGAACGACGGGCCGGCGATGTCGATGTGCGCCCACGGCAGCCCGTCGGCGACGAACTCGCGCAGGAAGACCCCCGCCGCCAGCATCCCGCCGAACCGGTTGCCCGTGACGTTGGCCAGGTCCGCGATCCGGGAGTCGAGCTCGCCGCGCAGGTGCTCGGGCAGCGGCATGGCCCAGGCGTCCTCGCCGACCGCCCGGCCGAGCGCGGCGACCCGGTCCCGGAAGTCGTCCGTGCCCATCACGCCCGCGGTGCGGGTGCCGAGCGCGACCATCTGCGCGCCGGTGAGCGTCGAGGTCTCGACGAGGTAGTCCGGGTCGTCCTCGGCCGCGCGCACCATGGCGTCGGCCAGGATCAGCCGGCCCTCCGCGTCCGTGTTCAGCACCTCGACGGTCTTGCCGCCGTACATCGTCAGCACGTCGCCGGGCCGGTACGCGGTGTCCGACGGCATGTTCTCGGCCATCGGCACGGTCGCCGTCACGGCCACCGGCAGGTTCAGCCGGGCCGCCAGCACCGTCGTGGCGATCACCGCGGCGGCCCCGGACATGTCCGAGGTCATGTGGTCCATGTTGGCGGCGGGCTTGATCGAGATGCCGCCGGTGTCGAAGGTGATGCCCTTGCCGACCAGCGCGACCTTCCTGACCGGGTTCTCGCCGCCGGACCAGCGCAGCCGGACCAGGCGCGGCAGCCGGGACGAGCCCTGCCCGACCCCCAGGATGCCGCCGTAGCCGCCGGCCGCGAGCGCCTCGTCGTCGAGCACCTCGACCTCCAGCCCGGCGGCCTCGCCGAGCTCGCGGGCGCGCGCGGCGAAGGTCTCGGGGTAGAGCGCGTTGGGCGGGGTGTTGATCAGGTCGCGCGCGACGGTCACCGCCTGCGCGACGGCGAAGGCGTGCTCGAGCGCCTCGGCGTCGGCCCCGGGGAACTCCACGGAGCCGATGGGCTTCTTCCCCGCCGTCGGGTCGCCCTTGAACGCGGTGAACCGGTACGCCCCGAGCAGCACGCCCTCCGCGGCGGCGGCCAGGTCGACCGCGCCCAGCGTGCTCACCACGCGCCCGCTGCCCGCCAGCGCGCGCGCCACGGCGCCCGACGCCCGCCGCACCTGGTCGGCGGGGACGGTGCCGGACTCGTCGGGCCTGCCCAGCCCCACCCCGACGACGAGCGGCGAGCCGACCGCCCCGCGCGAGGGCAGCTTCACGACCTCCTCGACCTTGCCGGTGGCGCCGGCGAGCGCGAGCAGCCCGGCCAGGGTGCCGTCGAACGCGGCGTCGACCTCCTCGGCGCCCGGCGCGAGGACCGGGTCGGCGCCGTTGCCGTCGGGGTCGCCGTCACCGTCGCCCGGCAGCACCCCGACGACGAGGACGTCGGCCTCCGCCGCCGCGGCGGGGACCTCGAGGGCGCCGATGCGGGTGCCGGTCTGCGGGACGGTGGTCGTCAAGGCGATCTCCTCGGTCGGGGTCGGCGCCGGGCGGGGCGCACGGCGGCGGGACGGTGGAATCGCCGGGCCCGGGCGCCGCACCGCCCGTCGACGGGCGGTCCGAGCGCCCGGCGAGACCTCTTCGAGATGCTAATGACACCGTCGCGGGGCCGTTTCGCACAGGGTCGGATGCGATGGTGGTCCCCGTGGCAACGACCCTCGGCCGGCGCCTGGGTGTCGCCGACGTGGTGGTGCTCGGGCTCGTCGCCATGCTCGGCTCCGGCGTCTTCGTCGTCTTCGCGCCCGCCGGCGCGGCGGCGGGACCCTGGCTGCTCCTGGCGGTGCTCCTCGCCGCGGTCGTGGCGGGGACCTGCGTGCTGTCCACCGCGGAGCTGGTCCTCGCGGGCGGCGCGCGCGGGCCGACCTTCTCCGCCGGGTACACCGCGGGCTACGTCGCCGCGCGGGAGCGCCTGCACCCGGTGGTGGGCCGGCTCGCCGGCGTCACGCTGCTGATCGGCGGGGTCGCCTCGGCGGCGGCCGCCGCGGGCGTGTTCGGGGCGTACGTGCTGCCGTCGAACCCGCTGGTCGCCGGGATCGTGGTGATCGTGGTCGCCACGGTGCTCAACGTCGTGGGGGTCCGGACGACCGCCCGCTCCTCCTGGCTGCTCGCCGGCGGGACGCTCGCGGTGCTGGTCGTGGTGGTCGTCGTCGGCCTGCTGGGGCCCGGCGGGGAGGAGACGGTCTCGGCGTCCGTGACGGCGGCGGGGGAGGCGCGCGGCGTCGCCGTGCCGGTCCCGCAGGCCTCGCCGGGTGCGCTCGGCGTGCTGTCCGCCGCGGGGCTGGTGTTCTTCGCGTTCGTCGGCTTCGCCAACGTCGCCACCTACCGCGAGGAGGTCCGCACCCCGGCCCGGACCCTGCGCCGCGCGATCCCGATCGCGCTCGGCGTGTGCACCCTGACCTACCTCGCAGTCGCCGGGGCGCTGCTGATGGGCCTGGGCACGGATCGGGTCGGCGAGGAGCACGCCCCGCTCGTCGCGCTCGTCGACACCGGCCAGGCGCCCGCGCTCGGGGTGCTCGTGCGCATCGGCGCGGCGGCCGCGGCCGGCTCGACGCTGCTCGCCGTGCTGGTCGGGATCAGCCGCACCGCCATGGAGATGGGCGCCCGCGAGGACCTGCCCCGCTCGTTCGCGAAGGTCTGCGGTAGCGGCGCCCCCTGGCGGTCCGACGTCCTCGGCGCGGCCCTGGCGATCCTGGTCGCCGTGCTCGCCGGCCCGGTGGCCTCCATCGCCCTGTCGGCCTGCGCGATGCTGCTGCACTACGCGATCGTGCACGCCGCGACGCTGCGGGTGCCCGGCCGGCGGACCCCGGCGTGGGTGCCGGCCGTCGGGTTCGTGCTGTGCGTCGGGCTGGCCGTGCTGCTGCCCCGGACGTCCGTGCTGATCACGGTCGGCGCCCTGCTCGTCGGCTGGGGGCTGGCCGAGCTGTCCGCGCTGCGGGCCCGCCACCGCCCGCCCGCGCAGCAGGAGGAGCCGCCGGGGGAACGGGCGGCCTGAGTACGGTTCCCGGCGTGAGCGACGAGCTGATCACCGGTCCCCTGCACGAGCGGCACGTCGCGCTGGGGGCGACCCTGGGCGCCTTCGGCGGCTGGTCCATGCCGATCGCCTACCCGGCCGGCACCGTCGCCGAGCACACCGCGGTGCGCGCGGCCGTCGGGATCTTCGACGTCAGCCACCTCGGCAAGCTGCTCGTCCGCGGGCCCGGCGCCGCGGAGTTCGTCAACTCCTGCCTGACCGCGGACCTCGGGAGGATCGCGCCGGGGAAGGCGCAGTACACGCTGTGCTGCACCGAGACCGGTGGCGTGGTCGACGACCTCATCGCCTACCTCGACGGACCCGACGAGGTCCTGCTCGTCCCCAACGCGGCCAACGCGGTCCGGGTCGCCGCGCTGCTGCGCGCGGCCGCCCCCGCCGGGATCGAGATCGTCGACCGGCACCGCGAGCTCGCCGTGATCGCGGTGCAGGGCCCCCGCGCGGCGGAGCTGTTCACGACGATGTTCGCCGGCTTCCCCGGGGTCGCCGGGCTGGAGTACATGGCCTTCGTCGACGCCGGCGCCGTGCGGGTCTGCCGCACCGGCTACACCGGTGAGCACGGCTACGAGCTGCTGGTGCCGGCCGCCCAGGCCCCCGCGGTCTGGGACGGGCTGCTCGCCGGCGCGGAGCCGCTCGACGGGCGCCCGTGCGGGCTCGGTGCGCGGGACACGCTGCGGCTCGAGATGGGCTACCCGCTGCACGGGCAGGACCTGAGCGAGGAGATCAGCCCGGTCCAGGCCGGCAGCTCGTGGGCCGTCGGGTGGTCCAAGCCGGCGTTCTGGGGTCGAGAGGCGCTGCTGGCCGAGCGCGAGGCCGGCCCGGCACGGCGGTTGCGCGGGCTGCGCGCGACCGGGCGCGGGATCCCGCGGGCCGGGATGACGGTGCGCAAGGACGGCGAGCGGGTCGGCGTGACGACCTCGGGCACCTTCTCGCCGACCCTGAGGACGGGCATCGCGCTGGCCCTGATCGACACGGCGGCCGGGGTCGCCGTCGACGACGTCGTCACCGTGGACGTCCGCGGCCGGTCACTGGAGACGCAGGTGGTCAAGCCCCCGTTCGTGCCGTCGCACGTCCGATGATCGGGTACCCGACCGGCTGACACGGGCCTTGCCCGGCGGGTTACCGTTCAGGCATGAGCGCGCCGCTGTTCACCCGCATCCCGAACCCCGCCCCGGCCTCCGACCAGCGGCGCACCGAGATCCTGGCCGCGCCGGGCTTCGGCCGGCACTTCACCGACCACATGGTCACGATGCGGTGGACCGTCGGCGAGGGCTGGCACGACTTCCGGGTCGAGCCGTACGGGCCGATCGCGCTCGACCCGGCCACGATGGTCCTGCACTACGGGCAGGAGATCTTCGAGGGCCTCAAGGCGTACACGCAGCCGGACGGCACGGTCGCGTCGTTCCGCCCGGAGGAGAACGCGGCGCGGTTCCGCCGGTCCGCGGTCCGCCTGGGGATGCCCGAGCTGCCCGACGAGCTGTTCATGGCCGCGCTGCGCGAGCTGCTCGCGGTCGACCGGGCCTGGGTGCCCCCGGCCGGCGGCGAGGAGTCGCTCTACCTGCGGCCCTTCATGATCGCGACGGAGGTCGGGCTGGGCGTCAAGCCCGCCGACTCCTACCTGTTCCTGCTCATCGCCTCGCCGGCCGGTGCGTACTTCCCGGGCGGGGTCAAGCCGGTCGACGTCTGGCTGTGCACGGACTTCACCCGGGCCGCGGTGGGGGGCACCGGTACCGCGAAGTGCGGGGGGAACTACGCCGCCTCGCTGCTGCCGCAGGCCCAGGCCGCGCAGCACGGGTGCGCGCAGGTCGCCTACCTCGACGCCGCGGAGAAGCGGTGGGTGGAGGAGATGGGCGGGATGAACCTGTTCTTCGTCTTCGGCTCGGGGGAGTCGGCCGAGCTGGTCACGCCGGAGCTGTCCGGGAGCATCCTCGAGGGCGTCACCCGGCACTCGCTGCTCACCCTCGGCAAGGAGATCGGCTGCCAGGTCACCGAGCGCAAGATCTCTGCGCAGGAGTGGCTGGTGGGGTGCGCGGACGGCGCGATCACCGAGGTGTTCGCCTGCGGCACCGCGGCCGTGATCACCCCGGTCGGGAACGTCAAGTTCAGCGAGAACATTGGCGTCGGGTCGGTCCGGGTGGCCGACGGCGAGCCCGGGCCGATCACCATGCGCCTGCGCGCCCTGCTCACGGACATCCAGCGGGGCACCGCTGCGGACACCCACGGATGGATGACCGCGCTGTAGCGGTCACGCGGCGAGGAGCAGCAGGACGGCGGCGGTGCCCAGCTCCGCCGCCGCGCCCAGGACGTCGCCGGACATCCCGCCGAAGCGGCGTGCGGTGTGCGCGGACAGCGCCACGGTGACCAGCGCCGCCAGCACGATCCCGGCCGGCCCGCGCCAGCCCGCCACGGCGTAACCGGCCGCGGCCAGCACCGACCACCACGCGGGCGCCACCCACGCCGGCTGCGACTCCGCCACCAGCGCGCCGAGCCCGCCCGGCCGTGCCGCGGGCACCCCCCGCCGGGCGACCCAGCAGAAGCCCGCCCGTCCGGTGGCCACCGCGAGCGCGGCCCCGGCCACGGCGTGCCCCCCGGACTGGGCGCCCAGCGAGCCCGCCTGCACCCCCAGCACGACCAGCAGCGTCACGACGGCGAAGGGCCCCGCGCCGCCGTCCTTCATCACGGCGAGCGCCCGCTCCGGCGGGCCGAAGCAGCCCAGGCCGTCGGCGGTGTCGGCCAGCCCGTCGACGTGCATCCCGCGCGTGCCGAGGGCCAGCACCCCGACGGCGAGCAGGCCCGCCACCAGCCCCGGCACACCCAGCGCGCCGAGCCCCCACACGAGCAGCCCGGCGACGGCGCCCAGCCCGGCCCCGACGAGCGGGGCCCAGCGGAGCGCGCCGGCCGCGGCCCGGGCCGACGGCGCACCGGTCCGGACCGGCAGGACGGTCAGCCAGCTCAACGCGAGGGCGAGCGCGCTCGTCCGGCGCTCGTCCCCGCTCATCCGGAGACGGCGCGGACCGGCGCGATCCCGCTCGCCTCGGCGGTCGCGGTCTCGCCGAGCAGCAGCGCGGCCGCCTGGACCAGCGGCAGGACCGCGACCGCGCCCGTGCCGTCCCCGTGGCGGACCTGCAGGTCCAGCACGGGGACGAGCTGCAGGTGCTGCAGCACGAGCGTCATCGCGGGCTCGGGGGAGTGCTGGGCGGCGAGCCACCACTGGTGGGCGCCCGGGGCGAGCTCGTCGGCCAGCAGGCCCGCGGCGCCGACCACCAGCCCGTCGAGCAGCACCGGGGTCCTCCGCAGCGCGGCCTGCACGAGGAAGCCGGTGAGCACCGCCAGATCGGCGCCGCCGGCGGTGCGCAGCAGCGCGTGCGGGTCGCGGACGTGCGGCTTCGCCCGGCGCAGGGCGTCGCGGATCGCGGCGGCCTTGCGCATCCAGGCGTCGTCGCCGATGCCGGAACCCCGCCCGACGACGGCGACCGGCTCGGCCCCCGTCACGGCCGCGACCAGGGTCGACGCCGGGGTGGTCGCGCCGACCCCGAGCGAGGCGGGCACGAGCAGGTCGGCGCCGGAGTCGACCTCCTCGTCGGCGAGCGCCCGGCCGATCCGGACCGCGTTCTCCACCTCGGCGGCGGTGAGCGCGTCCTCGCGGTCGATCCGCCCGCTGCCCCGGCGGACCTTGAACCGCTCCTGGCCGGGCAGCGTCGCCTCGCGGTCCAGCCCGGCGTCGACCACCCGCACCGACGCGCCGGACACCGCGGCCGCGACCGCGACCGGCGCGGACTGCTCGAGCGTGGCCGCGACCTGCCGGGCGGTGACCTCCGGTGGGTAGGCGGAGACGCCCGCCGCGGCGATCCCGTGGTCCGCCGCGACCACGACCACCCGCGCCCGGACCGGCGGCCGCGGCGGGCAGACCCCCTGCACCGAGGCCAGCCACAGACCGAGGTCGGCGAGCACGCCCAGCCCGCCCGCGGGCACCGCCAGCGCCTCGTACCGCGCGACGGCCTCGCGCCGCGCCTCGAGATCGGGTGCGGGGACGGCGGGGAAGGGGCTCTCGCTCACGCGCCCTTCCTACCGCCCGGCCGGCGGCGCCGTCGCGGCAGCCCTCGTGCTCGGCCGGTTCGCCGCGTCGACGACGCCGCCCTCAGCCATGATCGTCGGTCGGGACCCCCCGCGGCCGAGGACGGCGCGCAGCTGTCCGGTACGGCGATCACGGAAAGCTCTCAGCCTCCGGCGGGCTTCAGGCGGAGGGGCAGGCCCGCCACCAGCAGCACCACCTTGTCGCACACCTCGGCGAGGGCGGCGTTGAGCGCACCCAGCTCGTCCCGGAACAGCCGCCCGGCCCGGGTCGCCGGGACCACGCCCAGCCCGACCTCGGCGGACACGAGCACGCACGGCGCCTCGCCCGGAGCCCGCCGGACCGCCTCGACCAGCGTGGCGACCGCGTCCTCCACCCCGGGCGGGGTGGCCGGCGCCTCCCAGGCCTCGCAGTCGTCGAGCACGCCGGTGAGCCAGGTGGCGAGGTCGTCGACCAGCAGCGGTCCGCCGCGGGCGAGCTCGGCGACCAGGTCGGGATCCTCGACCGTGGTCCAGCAGGCCGGGCGCCGCGCGGCGTGCCGGGCGATCCGGGCCTCCCACTCGAGGTCGTCCGGCCGGCGGCGGGCGGTGGCGGCGTAGCGGACCGGGGCGTCGGCGGGCAGCAGCGCCTCGGCGTACCCGGACTTGCCGGAGCGGGTGCCGCCCAGGACCAGGGTTCTCAGACCTGTGCCCCGCGCCGGACCCGCGGCTTGGGCACCCGCAGCTTGCGGATCTGGCTGGCCCGGGTGAACGCGTACCAACCGGTGCCGAGCCCGCTGATCTGCTCGTTCGGGAACCGGGCCCGCGCCTGCTTCGTGACGCGGATCCCGAGCGTGACGCCCTCGACCACCATCACCATCAGCACGACCAGGCTGAACAGGCTCAGGTACTGCTGCACCGACGGGATCGGCAGCAGCACCGAGATCAGCACCACCACGGCCAGCGGCATGAACAGGCCCATGAGGTGCGGGCGGGAGTCCACGACGTCGCGGATGTAGGCCTTGACCGGACCGCGGTCGCGCGGCATGAGCACCCGGTCGTCGCCGGCGTCCATGCGCGCGCGGCGCTCGGCGGCCTGGGCGCGGCGCTCCTCCTTGCTCGGCCGGTTGGCCTTGGCCAGGCGGGCGGCCTCGCGCTGGGTGCGCGGCGGGGGCGGGGCGGGGCCGCGGCGCCTGCTCTCGGCGTCCCGGCGCTTCGGCGTGGGCCGGCCCTTGCCCTGCGTCCAGCGCGGATCGAGCGGCTTCTTCTCCTGCGTGCCCCCGGCCTCGTCCGTGTCGACGGACGCGGATGCCGGGGAATCGTCGGAGCGGCGCAGGAACCTCACGGGTCCACAGCGTACGGGCGATAGCGTGCGCGGTGTGCGTGTGGTCGTCGCTCCCGACTCCTTCGGCGGGACCCTGAGCGCGCGGGCCGCGGCCGGCGCCATCGCGGAGGGCTGGCTGCGCGCCGTGCCCGACGCCCGGGTCGACCGCCTCCCGCTGGCCGACGGCGGCACGGGCTTCGTCGACGTCCTGCAGGAGCGGCTGGGCGGGACCCTGCACGAACCGCAGGTCACCGGCCCGTTCGGCGACCCGGTGCGGGCGCCGTGGCTGCAGGTCGGCGAGGTCGCCTACATCGAGTCGGCCGCGGCGTGCGGGTTGCACCACGTGCCCCGGGAGCGGCGCACGCCGGAGGTGGCCGGGAGCGTGACGACCCGCGGGGTGGGGGAGCTCGTGCGCGCGGCGCGCGCCGCGGGGTGCACCGAGGCCGTGATCGGGCTCGGCGGGTCGGCGACCACGGACGGCGGGGCGGGCCTGCTCGCCGCCCTCGGCGC